>NZ_JBFULO010000278.1:0-5060 GCF_054049855.1 Stenotrophomonas sp. P5_B8
GCCACGTACACCGAAGTGATGGACCTGACCGAAGGGGTGATCCGCGACGTGGCCAACCAGGTGCTGGGCACGACTACGGTGACCTGGGACGGCGCCACCATCGACCTGGCCCCGGCCTTCCGCCGCTGGCGCATGGACGAGGCGGTGCGCCACCACAACCCGGAAATCAGCGCCGCCGACTGCACCGACCGCGACGCGCTGGCTGCCCATTGCGAGCGCCTGAAGATCCGCATCAAGCCGTCCTACGGCTGGGGCAAGCTGCTGCTGGAGATCTTCGAAGCTACCGTCGAGCACACGCTGGTGCAGCCGACCTTCATCACCGACCACCCGGTCGAGGTCTCCCCCCTGGCCCGTGCCAACGACGACCAGCCCGGCTACACCGACCGCTTCGAGCTGTTCATCAACGGCAAGGAACTGGCCAACGGCTTCTCCGAGTTGAACGACCCGGAAGACCAGGCCGCCCGTTTCCAGGCCCAGGTGACGGCCAAGGAAGGCGGCGACGACGAGGCCATGCACTACGACGCCGATTACATCCGTGCGCTGGAGTACGGCATGGCCCCGACCGGCGGCCTGGGTATCGGCATCGACCGTCTGGTGATGCTGCTCACCGGCAGCAGTTCGATTCGTGATGTACTGCTGTTCCCCTATATGCGTCCGGAAAACTGAGACGTAGGTCCGGCTGCCAAGGGAGGGCAGCCGGGGCGGGGTTCCGCTGAGGTGGCCGCGCGCGTATGGTTTCTGCGTGGCCTTCCCGGTAGACGCCGTGATGGCCAGGGCGATGATCGGTCCGGTGGTGCGTGACATCCGCATCACACCGCGACCACGATCATGAACCGGGAGATCACGACGGGAGGCGGATCCATGCAAGGTGCCAGTGTGCAGAGTGGCGGAGTATTCTCTCCGCAGCATGTTCCAGTGTGGTCCAGGAAGACGGCGGAAGCATCCTTGAATATTGTCATCGTTGACGACCAGACGTCCGCGCGCACCATGCTCCGTCATGTCATCGAGGACATCGCGCCGGAACTGAGCGTGCACGACTTCGGGGATCCGCTCACCGCGCTGGCCTGGTGCGAATCGCACCCGGTGGACCTGCTGCTGCTCGACTACCGCATGCCGGAGATGGATGGGCTGGAGTTCGCCCGCCGCTTCCGCCGGTTGCCCAAGCACCGCGACATCCCGGTGATCCTGATCACCGTGGTCGGTGACGAGCCGATCCGCCAGGCCGCGCTCGAAGCGGGCGTCATCGATTTCCTGGTCAAGCCGATCCGCCCGCGCGAACTGCGCGCGCGCTGCTACAACCTCTTGCAGTTGCGCCAGCAGTCGGAAAACGTCAAGCAACGCGCGCTGTCGCTGGAACAGCGCCTGCTGGCCAGCATGCATGAAGTGGAAGAGCGCGAACGCGAAACGCTGTCGCGGCTGGCGCGTGCGATCGAGTTCCGTGATGCCGGCACCAGTGCCTACCTGGAGCGCATGGCGCACGTGGCCGGGTTGATCGCCGAGCAGCTCGGCCTGCCCGAGGACGAGTGCAAGCTGATCGAGATGGCGGCGCCCCTGCACGATATGGGCAAGATCGCCATCCCCGATGCGGTGCTGCTCAAGCAGGGCAAGCTCAACGAAGAGGAGCTGGCGATCATGCGCCGGCACCCGCGTATCGGCTATGAGCTGCTGAGCGGCAGCCAGAACCGTTTCATCCAGGTCGGTGCGTTGATCGCACTGCGCCATCACGAACGTTATGACGGCAGCGGGTATCCCGACGGCCTGATCGGCGATGCGATCCCGCTGGAAGCGCGGATCGTGGCGGTTGCCGATGTATTCGATGCCCTGATCTCACCCCGACCGTACAAGGAAGCATGGACGATGGAAGCGACGTTGGCCTACCTCTACGCACAGCGTGGCCGGCTGTTCGACCCGCGTTGCGTGGACGCGCTGCTGCGCGGCCGGCAACAGCTGGACGAAATCTGCGCCCAGCACTCGACCGCCTCGACCCGCCCGGGGATGTGACATGCATGGCCTGCTCCAGCGCCTCAAGCAGCGGCTGGACACGATGCGCGGCCATGCGTTCGTCCGGTTCTTTCCTGCCACGCTGGTGTCGCTGGTCGCACTGGCGGTGCTCGCGCCCGCGCAGTGGTGGATCGGTGCGACGCTGGTCGTGGCCGCCGCTCTCATCCACGTGAGCCGGTCGGCACACGCGGGACGACGCGCGTCGAATGGCTCCAACGCCGGCCGCGGCATCCTCGCCGAGCTGCGTGCGCGGCTGTCCAATCGACCCGACAGCGAGCACCTCCAGAACTTCATCCGGATTGCGATCACCGCGTTGTTCATCGGCTATCTCGGCTGGCGCTATACGCAGGTGGGGGGCGACATTCTGCGCGTGACGTGGCTGATCCTGGCAGTCGAGCTGGCCGTGGCGATGCTGTTGCTGGCGGGTCTGTTGGCGCGACCGGGCGTGTCGCGCGCGCGGCGTACCGTGGGGATGGTCACCGATTACGCCTGCATGGGCGCGATCATGACCCTGCAGGGAGAACCGGCGGCGTTGCTGTATGTGGTGCTGCTTTGGGTCACCATCGGCAATGGCATGCGCTATGGGCGCGGCTACCTGCATGCCGCCACCGCGATGGGCTGCGCGGCGTTCCTCTGCGCACTCCTGTTTTCCCCGTACTGGGCCGGACACCATCTACTCGGCTGGGGACTGCTGCTGGGACTGGGCATGACCCCGCTGTACTTCGTCGGCATCAGCCGGGCCGCGCCCCCGGCCGCCGCCGACCCGCGTACGGCGGCGGTGGGACCGGTGCATCGCCTCTACCTGCAGGTAAAGGAGCGCCTGACCAAGCGTTCGGACAGCGAGCACGGCCAGGCCATCGTGCGTATCGTGTTGATCACGCTGATCCTGGGCTATGTGCTCATGCCCAGCGTGCGCCACGACCTGCCGCCGGCGCAGCATCACGGCGTGCTGGCGATCGTGCTGACCGGGCTGTTCCTGTCGATCACGCTGTTTGCCTGGCTGCTGGTGCGGCCGGCGCGCTCGGATCCGCGGCGTATCGCCGGGATGCTGGCCGATTACGGCCTGATCGCCGCAGGCATGGTGCAGATGGGCGAGCCGCTGGCGTGGGTCTACATCGTGGTGATGTGGGTGACCGTGGGCAACGGCATGCGCTACGGGAACAATTATCTGTACGCAGCCGTGGCCATGGCGCTGGGCAGCTTCGGCTACACCATGTTGGCCACGCCCTATTGGGAACAGAACGGTCGCCTGGGCTTCGGGCTCTGGCTCGGGTTGGCGGCGGTGCCGCTGTACTTCTCCAGCCTGCTGCGTCAGTTGACCCACGCCATGGACGAGGCGCGTCGCGCCAGCGAGGCCAAGAGCCGGTTCCTGGCCAACATGAGCCATGAATTCCGCACGCCGCTCAATGGCCTGTCGGGGATGACCGAAGTGCTGGCCACCACGCAGCTGGATGAAGAGCAGCGCGAGTGCGTCAGCACCATCCAGGCCTCCTCCCGCAGCCTGCTGGCACTGGTGGAGGAGGTGCTGGACATCTCGGCCATCGAGGCGGGCAAGCTGCGGGTGCTGGCCGAGGATTTCTCGCTGGCCGATGTGATGCAGTCCATCGGGCTGATCCTGTTGCCGCAGGCCAAGGTCAAGCGTCTGGCCTACCAGGTCAAGGTGGATGACGCGGTGCCGGCGCGGCTGCGCGGCGACCTGGGCCATCTGCGGCAGATCCTGCTCAACCTGGCTGGCAACGCGGTCAAGTTCACCGACCACGGCAAGGTCGAGATCCGGGTGTCGCTGCTGCGCGATGACGGGCAGGGCAACGTGCGGATCCGGTTCGACATCCTCGATACCGGTATCGGCGTGGTCCCGGCCATGCGTCCGCGGTTGTTCGAGGCCTTCGAGCAGGCCGATGTGAKCATGGCGCGTCGGCACGAGGGCACCGGGCTGGGCACGACCATTGCCAAGGGCCTGGTGGAGGCGATGGGCGGGCAGATCGGCTTTGCCGAGAACCCGCCGCAGGGCAGCTGCTTCTGGTTCGAGCTGCCGTTTGCACTTCCCCCGGTGGTCGCCGGCGAGTTCACCCCGGCGGTGGTCGGCGAGAGCGTGCCCGGCAGCGGCAACAACGTGATCGCGTTTGCCGACCCGTTCCTGCGCCATCGCGCACGCGTGCGCAGCATGAAGATTCTGGTGGCCGACGATCATCAGGCCAATCGCCTGGTGCTGCAGCGGCTGCTGCAGAAGGCCGGGCACAAGGTGGTATGCGTCAACGATGCCGAGGCGGTGCTGGATGCGTTGGCCGAAAGCGATTACGACGTGGCCATCGCCGATCTGCACATGCCGGGGATGAGCGGGCTGGACATGCTCAAGGAGCTGCGGGTGATGCAGGCCGGCGGTGCACCGCGCACACCGGTATTGATCCTCAGCGCCGATGTGACGCCCGAGGCGATCCAGCAGTGCACCCAGGCCGGCGCGCACACCTTCTTCGGCAAGCCGGTGGTGGCGGTGCGGCTGCTGGATACGCTGGCCGATATCGCCACCAACGACCAGTTGCGGGCCACGGCGCCGGTGGTGCATGTGTCGGTGGCGCCCGACGGCGTGCTCGATCCGGGCGTGCTCGATGAGCTGGCGTCGCTGGGGTTGGGGGAGGCGTTCGAGCAGGAGTTCGTTCGCCAATGCCTGGAGGATGCGCGGCAGTGCATCGAGGTGGCCGCCGCCGATGGCGAGCGCGCTGACT
The DNA here is from genome assembly GCF_054049855.1 of Stenotrophomonas sp. P5_B8. Taxonomy (NCBI): domain Bacteria; kingdom Pseudomonadati; phylum Pseudomonadota; class Gammaproteobacteria; order Lysobacterales; family Lysobacteraceae; genus Stenotrophomonas; species Stenotrophomonas sp. P5_B8. The sequence goes on from NZ_JBFULO010000278.1 coordinate 4,725, forward strand.
GGGTGCATCTGCGCGAGCAGGCGCACGCGATCAAGGGCGTGGCCGGCAACCTCGGGCTGGTGCGCGTGGCGCATCGTGCCGGTGAGGTGATGCGCATGGCCGACTGGCAGTTGAAGACCGAGTGGCGCGAGCGGATCAACCAGATCCGCACCGGGATGAAAGAGGGCCGTGCGGCGCTCGAGGCCCGCGCGCAGAAGCGCGACGCGCGCGAGGATGGTGGTAGCGACGTGCGGTGATCGACCGCTTGCTACCGGATTGGGCGGGGGTGTGTGGGTTCGCGKGACACGCTGCAAGTACGTCCATGTAAGCTCGCGTRCGCCATCCATGGCGTACGAC
>NZ_JBFULO010000279.1:0-5036 GCF_054049855.1 Stenotrophomonas sp. P5_B8
CGGCCACGTCGACGGACAGGCGCACCGCATCGGCCAGCGGGCGGATGGCCTGACGGCGCAGCAGCACGTAGACGCTGGCACTGAGCACCAGTGCCGCACCCAGGCCCACGGCCAGGATGATCCACAGCAGCGCACGCGCCTGCGCGGTGATCAGGTCATGCGGCACGATCACGCCCAGCGCGAAGCGCTCCTGGCTGTTGCCGATGCGCAGCGGCACGTACGCCTTGACGTTACCGGCGGCGTCCACGTTGAAGTCCTGGAACGGCTTGTCCGCTGCGACCGCAGCCAGGATGCCGCGGGTGGCCGCATCGTCGCGACGCTTGCCGATTTCCTTGGCGTCCTTGGCCGCCAGCACGATGCCACCGGGGGAGATCAGCTCCACATGGCCCTCGCCCATCGGGCGCAGCGCGGCCAGGCGTTCCTGCAGCGTGGCCAAGCCGACATCGACGGTCACCGCGCCAAGGAATTCGCCCTTGTCCAGCACCGGGGTGGACAGCGTGGTCATCAGCACCGGCTTGCCGGCGATCTCATAGCGGTACGGCTCGGCCACGGTCGGCCGCTTCAGCGCGCGCGGGCGCAGGTACCAGTCGCCGTCACCGGGCACGTCGTAGCCCTTGAGCGCGTCCTCCACCGGGGTGCCGTCCTGCCAGGACCAGTAGCTCATGAAGCGGCCGCTGGCGTCGTGCGCCGGGGCATCGACGAATTCGCCGTCCTTGCCATCGAACGCCTGCGGCTCCCACAACGTGCCCAGACCCACCCACTCAGGGTGCGAGCGCAGCTGCTGCTGCAGCACCTGCGATGCCGTCGCGCGCGAGAGCGTCCCGTTGCTGTGCTGCACCACCAGGCTGTCTGCCAGCGCCTGACTGGTGGAGAACGCGGCGGCCAGTTCCGCACCGACCCGGCGCGATTCGGCATCGGCCTGGCTCTGCATGGTCTGCCGCGAGGCTTCGATCAGCGCCTGGCTGGCTTCGTGGTAGCTGATGGCCGCAGTGACGCCGAAGCAGAGCATGGCGATCAGCGCGGTACCCAGCATCAGCCGGTTGGCGATGCTGCCGGGACGCGGGGAAGTGGTGCGGGACGCGGGCATGGGGGCGGTTCCGGAAAGGGGTACGGATCAGCCGGCGCCCTTGGGCGCCAACTACGGCTTCACGCAATCCATTGCGGTCCAGGTCGGCGCGGTGCAACTCACGCCCGACCCTTGCCCCGATCTCGGATGTATCGGGGCATTGAGCTGGATAACGGCGCCCGCGCGCCGATGTTGAGGACCACTTCCTGACCCTGTTCAGTGTTGACCGGGTCGCGCCCCGTCAGGCGCTGCGCCGCCCGAGCCGTTCGACCAGGGTCTGGCTGGCGGCGTTGAGCCCACGCACCTCCACCTGCGCGCCGTGCGCGCGCAACCGCTCCACCACCCGCTCCAGCGCCGCCACCGCGCTGAGGTCCCAGAAGTGCGCGTCGGCCAGGTCGATCACCACCCGCGCCGGTACCTGCTGCAGATCGAAACTGGCCGCGAACTGCCCGGCCGAGGCGAAGAACACCTGCCCGCTGACGCGGTAGACACGGGTGCCGTCCGCCTCGACGGCATCCTCCACCTGCAGCATCCGTCCGACCTTGCGCGCGAAGAACAGTGCCGACAACAGCACCCCGGTCAGCACGCCCTTGGCCAGGTCGTGGGTGGCCACGGTCACGGCCACGGTGGCGAGCATCACCATCGACGAGCTCCTGGGGTGCTGGCGCAGTTCCTGGAACGAGCGCCAATGAAAGGTGCCGATGCTGACCATGATCATCACCGCCACCAGTGCCGCCATCGGAATCTGCCGCACCCACTCGGCGCCATACACCACCAGCAACAGCAGCAGCACCCCGGCCACCAGACACGACAGCCGGCCCCGCCCGCCGGAGGACACGTTGATCACCGACTGGCCGATCATCGCGCAGCCGCCCATGCCTCCGAACAGGCCGGCGGTGATGTTGGCCAGGCCCTGGCCGGCGCACTCGCGGTTGCGCTGGCTGGGGGTGTCGGTCATGTCCTCGACGATCTGCGCGGTCATCATCGACTCCAGCAGCCCCACCACCGCCAGCGTCGCCGACACCGGCAGCAGCAGGCGCAGGGTGTCCCAGGTCAACGGCACGTCCGGGAACAGGAACACCGGCAGGCTGTCGGGCAGCGCCCCCATGTCGCCCACCGTGCGGACATCCCAGTGCAGGCCGATGGACAGCGCGGTGAGCACCACGATCGCCACCAACGGCGAGGGCACCGCGCGGGTGACGCGTGGCAGCAGGTAGATGATGGCCAACCCGGCGGCACACACTGCCCAGACATGCCAGGAGCGCCCGACCAGCTCGGGCAGCTGTGCCAGGAAAATCAGGATCGCCAGCGCGTTGACGAAGCCGGTGATCACCGAGCGCGACACGAAGCGCATCAGCGCCCCCAGCTTCAGCGCGCCGGCGAGCAGCTGCAATCCGCCGGCCAGGATCGTCGCCGCCAGCAGGTACTGCAGGCCATGGTCCTTGACCAGATCGACCATCACCAGCGCCATCGCCCCGGTTGCCGCCGAGATCATGCCCGGGCGCCCGCCGGCGATGGCGGTCACCACCGCGATGCAGAACGAGGCGTACAGCCCCACCTTGGGGTCGACCCCGGCGATGATCGAAAACGCGATCGCTTCGGGAATCAGGGCCAGCGCGACCACCGTGCCGGACAACAGGTCACCGCGGATATTACCGAGCCATTGCTGGCGCAGCGGATAGGAAACAGACATGGAAAAAGCTCCACGCACCGGCGATGCGCACGGCGCGTTGTGTGATGAGGACAAGGCACTCCCTGGACCCGGCCGTGGCACGGGCGCGTGGTCAACGCGGTATCAGGGTGGCGTCATCACAACAATCCAGCAGGGGGGGCGGAAGCGGCGCGCAGGATAGCGCAGCCACCTGCCCGGCTCAACGCACGGCGTGCCGTGCCCGTTGCCGAAGTGCCGGTTGACCGTCGCCGCAACGCGCGCGCACGATGGTCGTTACCTCCCGCAGCAGGTGCCTGGCATGTACGGACTGATCGGCAAGATGTTGGTGACACCCGGCCAGCGCGATGCGGTCATCGCGATCCTGCTCGACGGCACCGCCGACATGCCCGGCTGCCGCAGCTACGTAGTGGCCAGGGACCCCGGCCTTCCCGATGCAATCTGGATCACCGAAGTCTGGGACAGCCAGGAACAGCATCGTGCCTCGCTCGCGTTGCCGGCGGTGCAGGCCGCGATCGCCCAAGCCCGGCCACACATCACCGGATTTGGCGAGCGCTTCGAGACCGAACCGGTGGGCGGGCTCGGCAGCTGACCCCCGGCCGCGCGCTCAGCGCGCGAACCGCTTCGCCCCGGCAACGCAGGCCACCGCGCACAGGGTCACCAGCAGCATCGCCGCGCTGACCTGCTCGTGCAGCAGCAGCGCGGCCAGCCCCAGGCCGAAGAAGGGCTGCAGCAACTGCAGCTGACCGACCGCGGCGATACCGCCCTGTGCCAGCCCGCGGTACCAGAACATGAAGCCGACCAGCATGCTGAACACCGAAACGTACCCCAACCCCAACCAGGCCGGGTTGCCTACGTCAGCCAATGTGGACGGCCAGCGCAGCCACAACAGCGGCAGCATCAACGGCAGGGACAGCACCAGCGCCCAGCTGATCACCTGCCAGCCGCCCAGCGTGCGTGACAGGCGCGCGCCTTCGGCATAGCCCAAGCCGCACACCAGCACCGCGGCCAGCATCAGCAGGTCGCCCTGCAGCGAGGCCTGCCCGGCGCCAAGCAGCGCATAGCCCACCACCGACGCGCTGCCCAGCAGTGAGAAGCCCCAGAACGCCGGACGCAGGCGCTCGCCACCACGCAGTACGCCAAACAGCGCCGTGCTCAGCGGCAGCAGGCCCAGGAATACGATCGAGTGCGCCGATGACACATGTTGCAGCGCCAACGCGGTCAACAGCGGAAACCCCACCACCACGCCCAGTGCTACCACCAGCAACGCGGCCACGTCCGCGCGCGCGGGTCGGCGTTGCCGCAGCGCCAGCAGCATCACCAGCCCCAGCAGCGCGGCAATGCTGGCGCGTGCAGCGGTCAGGAAGGTCGGATCAAGGTCGGCGACCGCCGCGCGCGTGGCCGGCAACGAGCCGGCGAAAATCAGCACGCCGATGAATCCGTTGAGCCAGCCGCGCGTCGTGGTGTCCATGCTGAAATCCTTGAAAGTGGCGGCCAGTGGATCACGCGGCCGGCGGCATGGCCCAGACACAGTCCAGTACACTTGGACCGAACTGTTATGCCTACACACACCGTACGGAACCGCTGCGCATGCGCCTGACCCCCACCCGCATCGACGTCGTCATGGCCACCGTGCGCGACCGCATCAGCGCCCGCAGCTACGTGCCGGGCATGCGCCTGCCCTCGGTCCGTGCACAAGCCAAGGCGATGCAGGTGTCGGTCTCCACCGTGGTGGAAGCCTATGCACGCCTGACCGCCGAAGGCCTGATCAGCGCGCGGCCCGGCGCCGGCTTCCACGTGTGCGGCCCGGTGGCGCCGCTGGCGCTGGCCGGGATCGATCCGCCGCGCGACCGCCAGGTCGATCCGCTGTGGTTGGCACGGCAATCGCTGGAGCCCGATGCCAGCCTGCTCAAACCCGGCTGCGGCTGGCTGCCCGAGGACTGGATGTACGTCGAAGGCATCCGCCGCGGCCTGCGCAGCGCGGCGCGTGCACCGGCATCGGCACTGGCCGACTACGCCACGCCGCTCGGCCTGCCGCCGCTGCGCCAGCTTCTGGCGCGGCGCCTGGCCGGGCATGGGGTGGAGGTGGCGCCGGATCAGATCATGCTGACCGAGTCCGGCTCGCACGCCGTCGACCTGATCTGTCGCTTCCTGCTGCAGCCCGGCGACACGGTGCTGGTCGACGATCCCTGCTACTTCAACTTCCTTGCGCTGCTCAAGGCGCATCGCGTGCAGGTGGTGGGCATCCCCTACACCCCGACCGGACCGGATGTCGAAGCCTTCGGCGCCGCACTCCAAGCG
>NZ_JBFULO010000280.1:0-5027 GCF_054049855.1 Stenotrophomonas sp. P5_B8
GATCAGCGCCGCGCCACAGCTGCGGTTGCGTGGGCTCATGGCCATCCCCGCGCCGTGGCCCRATGCCGCGCGCCGCCAGCAGGCCTTCGAGCGCATGCGCGACCTGTTCCAATCGCTGTCGGCGACGTATCCGCAGGTGGATACGCTGTCGATGGGCATGAGCGGGGATTATCCCGACGCGATCGCCCATGGCGCGACCATGGTGCGGATCGGCACCGCCCTGTTCGGCACGCGCCCGCGCGCGGCCTGATGCTTCATCAACCCCATTCCCAAGGAGATCGCATGAGCGCTTCCCCGCTTACTTTCATCGGCGGCGGCAACATGGCCCGCAGCCTGATCGCCGGGCTGATCCGACAAGGCGTGGCGCCGGCGCAGATCCATGTCGCCGAGCCCGTCACCGGGCTTCGCGAACAGCTCACCGCCGACTTCGGCGTGAAGACCTACGCCAGCGCCACCGAGGCCGCCGCCCAAGGCACGGTGTGGGTGCTGGCGGTGAAACCGCAGGTGCTGCGCGATGTGTGCGCCGCGCTGTCGGACCTGGCGCATGCGAAGCAGCCGCTGGTGCTGTCGATTGCCGCAGGCATCACCAGCGCGCAGCTGGAACGCTGGCTGGGCGGCAACCCGGCCGTGGTGCGGGCGATGCCCAACACGCCGGCCCTGCTCGGCGCCGGGGTGACCGGCCTGTACGCCACCGCCGGCGTCAGTGCCGCCCAGCGCGCGCAGGCCGACACGGTGCTGGCCAGCGCGGGGCGCACGGTGTGGATCGACGATGAGGCGCGCATGGACGCGGTGACCGCGGTGTCCGGCAGCGGCCCGGCCTATGTGTTCCTGCTTGCCGAAGCGATGGAAGCGGCCGCCGTGGCCCAGGGACTGCCGGCTGATGCGGCGCGCACGCTGGTGGTGCAGACCCTGCTCGGCGCCAGCCGCATGCTGGACGAATCCGGCGAGGCCCCCACCGAACTGCGCCGCCGCGTGACCTCGCCCAACGGCACCACCCAGGCGGCGATCGAGAGCTTCCAGGGCGATGACTTCGAAGCGATCGTGGCACGCGCGATCGACGCCGCCACCCGGCGCGGGCAAGCGTTGTCGGCCGCGAACGACTGAGCCCCCGGTAGAGCCACCCCATGGGTGGCTGGCGCGGTGCCGGAACGAAAAGCAGCCACGCATGGCGTGGCTCTACCTGGCAGRCCCCCGACCGGGGTAGAGCCACCCCATGGGTGGCTGGCGCGGTGCCGGAACGAAAAGCAGCCACGCWTGGCGTGGCTCTACCTGGCAGMCCCCSGACCGGGGTAGAGCCACCCCATGGGTGGCTGGCGCGGTGCCGGAACGAAAAGCAGCCACGCWTGGCGTGGCTCTACCTGGCCGCCCCCCGACCGGGGGTAGAGCCACCCCATGGGTGGCTGGCGCGGTGCCGGAACGAAGCGCAGCCACGCATGGCGTGGCTCTACCGTGGCGGGACGTTGGCCAGCAGGAAGTCCACGAAGCTGGACAGCTTCGGTCTTGGCCGGCGATCAGGCAGGTACACCAGGTGCAGCGGGCGCGRCTCGGGCAGGTAGTCGGCCAGCACCGGTTGCAGGCGCCCGGCGGCGATGTCCTCGGCAAGCAACACTGCCGGTTGCAGGATCAATCCCGCACCGGCCAGGGCGGCGCGGCGCAGGCCGTCGCCGTCGTTGCAGAGCAGGCGCGACTGCGCCGACCAGTCCTGCTCGGGATGCCCGCGCAGGCGCCAACCATGGCCACCACGCCAGGCCAGGTGGGTCAGGCAATCATGATCGCGCAGGTCCGCCGGGTGTTGGGGAAGGCCCTTGCGCTGCAGGTAGGACGGCGCCGCGCAGATCTGCATGGCATACGGCGGTAACGGTCGCGCCACCCATTCGGCCGAGCCGATCTGGCCCATGCGCACCACCGCATCGAACTGTTCTTCGATCAGGTCCACGCGCCGGTTGCTCAAGTCCAGCCCCACGGTCACCTGCGGGTAGGCGGCCAGGTACTGCGCCACCAGCGGGGCCAGCACGCAGCTGCCCCAGGTGACCGGTGCGCTGATCCGCAGCACGCCCTGCGGCTGCGCCTGCAGCCCTTCGACGCTGGCCTCGGCCTGCTGCACCTGTTCCAGCACGGTGCGGCAGCCGGCCAGATAGTTACGGCCGGCATCGGTGAGGCTTTGGCGGCGGGTGTTCCGCTGCAGCAGGCGCACCCCGAGGTGGGCTTCCAGCTGCTGGATGTACTTGCCGACCATCACCGAGGACACCGCCATGTGCGCGGCGGCGGCATTGAAGCTGCCGTGTTCGACCACGGCGACAAAGGCCTGCATGCAGCGCAAGGTGTCCATTGGTAACCACGGGTTTGCAATCTACAAAGCATACGCCCGTTACCTAACCGGCGATCCAGGCGCAGACTGCCTGCACACCTTTCGGAAGCCCCTCCCATGAAGATCCTTCTCGTTGGCGCCAGCGGCACCCTTGGCCAGGCCGTAGCCGCCACGCTGGGCCATCATCACCAGCTGATCCGCGCCGGCCGTCACGGGGGCGATGCGCAGGTCGACCTGACCGACGATGCCAGCGTGCAGGCGCTGTTCCAGCAGATCGGGAACGTCGATGCGGTGATCGCCACCACCGGACGCCTGCATTTCGGCCCGCTGGCCGGGATGAGCCCGACGCAGTTCAACCTGGGCCTGCAGGACAAGCTGCTCGGCCAGGTCCGGCTGAGCCTGGTCGCCCAGCACCATCTGAACCCGGGCGGTTCAATCACCCTGACCAGCGGCATCGTCAGCGCGCAGCCGATCCGCGACGGCGCCAATGCCACCTCGGTCAATGCGGCGCTGGAGGGTTTCGTGCGCGGCGCGGCCTGCGAACTGCTGCCGCGTGGGCTGCGCATCAACGTGGTAAGCCCGAACGTGCTGGTCGAATCGATGGACGATTACGGCGCCTACTTCCCCGGCTTCGAACCGGTGACCGCCCATCGCGCGTCGCTGGCCTACCAGCGCAGCGTGGAAGGCGTGCAGAGCGGGCAGGTGTTCACCGTGTGGTGAGGGCGGTGCCGGCCAGCGGCCGGCACTACCTCCCACATGCCGGGTACCTCGATGCCCTGCCATACCGGGACCGGTAGTGCCGGCCGCTGGCCGGCTCCTGACGACGGAGGGCACTACGAGAGCCGGCCAACGGCCGGCACTACTCCCAGCGGCGGGGGCCGTCGCCCTGATCGCCCAGTGCGTCCTCGGGATTGGTCAGGCGACAGCGTTTCAACGACAGGCAGCCGCAGCCGATGCAATCGGTGAGCTGGTCGCGCAGCAGCAGCAGTTGCGCGATGCGCTGGTCCAGTTCGCTGCGCCACAACGCCGACATCCGGGCCCACTCGGCCTTGGTCGGGGTCTTGTTCTCCGGCAGCGCCGCAAACGCGGTCGCCACCGCCTCCAACGGCATGCCAACGCGCTGGGCGACGCGGATCACCGCCAGCCGGCGCAACACGTCGCGCGCGAAACGGCGCTGGTTGCCGGCCGTGCGCAGGCTGCGGATAAGCCCTTTGCGCTCATAGAAATGCAACGCCGAGACGGCCACGCCGCTCCGTTTGGCCACTTCCCCTACACTCAGTTCCTGCGCGATCACTGCTTGACCTCAACCTTGGTTCAGGTGGCATCCTGCGCGCCGCCGGGATGCACTACAAGTCCGGTCCTTCCCCCGATGTCTGGAATCCGCATGTCCGTTGATGCCGCACCCCCACCCGTCGCCCTCCCGGCGGTGGAGACCCCGATCCCCTCGATTCTGTCGCCGGCCTATCGCGCCACCACCATCGGCACGGTCGCGCTGGTGTCGCTGCACGCTTTCGAGGCGCTGGCAGTGGCCGCGGCGATGCCGACCGTTGCCCAGGCGCTGGACGGACTGCCGCTGTATGCCCTGGCGTTCGGCGGCACCCTGGCCACCAGCGTGATCGGCATGACCCTGGCCGGGCGCTGGAGCGAYCAGCAGGGGCCGGCGCGACCGTTGTGGCTGGGCCTGGCCAGCTTCATCGCCGGCCTGCTGGTGGCCGGGCTGGCCCAGCACATGCCGGTGCTGGTGCTGGGAAGGTTGCTGCAGGGGCTGGGCGCAGGGGCGATCTCGGTGGCGCTGTATGTGCTGGTCGGGCGGACCTTCCCCGAGCCGATGCGGCCGCGCGTGTTCGCCGCGTTTTCAGCCGGCTGGGTGGTGCCCTCGCTGATCGGCCCGGGCATCAGCGGGCTGATCGTGCAGCACCTGGGCTGGCGCTGGGTGTTCCTGATCGTGCCGCTGCTGGCCATTCCCGCCGCCCTGCTGCTGCGCCCTGCCCTGCGCAACCTCGCCCCGGCCGGGGCGGCAAAGGGCAACCGCACGGTGGTGCGCTGGGCGATCGGTGCCTCGGCCGGCGCGCTGCTGCTGTACGTCGGCGGCCAGCAGCGCGGCTGGGCAGCGGTGTCGATGCTGCTGCCAGCGATCGCGTTGCTGGCGTTGTGCAGTTGGAAGCTGCTGCCGGCCGGCACGCTGCGGCTGCGCCGTGGCCTGCCCAGCGTGATCGCACTGCGTGGCATCGCCGCGTCGGCCTTCTTCGGCTGCGAGGCGTTCCTGCCGTTGTTGCTGCAGCGCGAACGCGGGCTGAGTCCCTTGTTTGCAGGGGTGGCGTTGAGCCTGGGCGCGCTGGGCTGGTTCAGCGGGTCGTGGATGCAGGGTCATCAACGCCGCGGCTGGTCGCGCCGCCAACTGCTGACCGGCGGCGCACTGCTGATGAGCGTGGGCATCGTGGTCACCGCGCTGGCCCTGCAACCGGCGGTGCCGCTGTGGTGCGCGCTGGCCGGGTGGAGCATCACCGGGCTGGGCATGGGCATGATCTACCCGAGCCTGTCGGTGCTGACCCTGTCGTTGTCACCGCCCGCGCAGCAGGGCGCCAACACCTCGGCCCTGCAGTTGAGCGAGGCCCTGGCCGTGGCCACCACGCTGGCGGTGTCCGGCTCGCTGTTCGCGCTGTTCCTGCAGGGCAACGTGGTGGTCGGCTACCTGCTCACGTACGTAATCATGCTGATG
>NZ_JBFULO010000281.1:0-5026 GCF_054049855.1 Stenotrophomonas sp. P5_B8
GCACTACCCGGGGTGATTGGCATTTCCGGGAGCCGGCCAGCGGCCGGCACTACCGGGGTGATGGGCATTTCCGGGAGCCGGCCAGCGGCCGGCACTACCCGGGGTGTTTGGCATTTCCGGGAGCCGGCCAGCGGCCGGCATTACCGGGGTGATGGGCATTTCCGGGAGCCGGCCAGCGGCCGGCACTACACGTTCAGCGGGCTGAACGTTTGGCCAGCCAGCGGTCCAGTTCGGCGGCGAACGCCTGCCGGTCGCGCGCGCCCAGCGGAGGCGGGCCGCCGGTCTGGATGCCGGCACCGCGCAGTTCCTCCATGAAATTGCGCATCGACAGCCGCTCGGCCATGTTGTCCGGGGTGTACAGCTGACCGCGCGGGTTCAACGCCACGGCCTGCTTTTCCAGAACCAGGGCCGCCAGCGGGATGTCCTGGGTGACCACCAGATCGCCAGCGGCCAGCCGCTGAACGATCGCACTGTCAGCGACGTCCAGCCCCGGCGGCACCTGCAGGAAGCTGATCAGCGGCGAGGGGGGAACCCGCAGCCAATGGTTGGCCACCAGCACCAGCGGGATCTTCACCCGCTCGGCGGCGCGGAACAGGATCTCCTTGATGACGCCAGGGCAGGCGTCCGCATCGACCCAGATACGGGAAATCGCGGAACTTGAATCGGGCATTTGGCTGATCTTAAGGTAGGAAAATTCTGAATAGGCATGATGAATTGGTGTACGATGCGCCAATCCCTTGTCCTGTCAGGCGGGAGGGGGAGGATGGCTGAATAAACCAGCTATCGCTTTTTCGGTAAAACACGAGTATCGTCACCCACACTGTGTTTGCTAGGGTCACCGTGAATCGTGGCCTGGTGCAGTTGATCTCACGATCTGCTCATCGATCCGCTTTACCAACGCCTGCAACTCAGTCTCGGCGCCCACAATGGGAAGCCGCGATTATTTCAACTATTGTTTCAGGAGTTTGTACATGTCTGATCGTCAGAGCGGTACCGTCAAGTGGTTCAACGAYGMCAAGGGCTTCGGCTTCATCACCCCGGAAAGCGGCCCGGACCTCTTCGTGCACTTCCGTGCCATCCAGGGCACCGGCTTCAAGTCGCTGCAGGAAGGCCAGAAGGTGACCTTCGTCGCCGTGCAGGGCCAGAAGGGTATGCAGGCTGACCAGGTGCAGGCGGTCTAATCGACCCCCCGCTACCGTCAGGTTGCAATGAAACGCCGGAAGCGAAAGCTTCCGGCGTTTTTTGTTGTGCGCGTTTTGCCCGGCCTGGCCTTCGGGCCGGTTGCCGCCGATGACGGCATGCATCCGTCGCCGCGGTTACGATGACGCTTTGAACCTGCGGACGCGGCAATGATCAAAGTGCACCATCTGGACCACTCGCGCTCGTTGCGCGTGCTGTGGATGCTCGAAGAGCTTGGCCTGCCGTACCAGGTGGTCAACTACCAGCGCGATCCGAAGACCTGGCTGGCCCCGCAGGCACTGCGCGAGATCCATCCGCTGGGCAAGTCGCCGGTGCTGCAGGACGATGCGCTGGTGCTGGCCGAATCGGGGGCGATCCTGGATTACCTCGCAGACCGCTATGACAGTGGCCGCCAGCTCTCGCCCGAGCTGCTGCCGGCACAGGCGGCCGAACGGCTGCGCTACCGCTATTGGATGCACTACGCCGAAGGCTCGGCCATGCCGCCGCTGCTGATGAGCCTGGTATTCGCGCGGGTGCGCAAGGCCCCGATGCCGTTCTTCGCCCGGCCGATCGCCCGCAGCATCGTGGACAAGGTGATGAAGGGCTTCGTCGGTCCGCAGCTCAAGCTGCACCTGGACTGGATGGAGCGCGAGCTGGGCCACTCGCCGTGGTTTGCCGGCGAACGCTTCACCGCCGCCGACATCCAGATGAGTTTCCCGATCCAGGCCGCTGCCTCGCGCGCCGGCAGCATGGCCAACTACCCGAAGCTGCAGGCCTTCCTGCAGYGCATCGAGCAGCGTCCGGCCTACCAGCGCGCCAGCGAGCGGGGCGGGGCGCTGGACCTCGGCGCAGGCACGGCATGAGCTTGCGGGCGCGCGCTGGCGCCCCCATTTCGAAGCGATGAACACCGACCCGCTGCGTTTCCACAACCGTTTCATCGAGCAACTCCCCGGCGACGAGGAAACCGGCCCGCGCGTGCGCGAGGTGCGCGGTGCGGCGTGGTCGGCGGTGATGCCCACGCCCGTGGCCGATCCGCAACTGCTGGCAGTGTCGACCGAGGTGGCCGACCTGCTCGGAATCGGCGCGGACCTCACCGACAGCGCGGACTTCGCCCGCGTGTTCGGCGGCAACGCGCTGTACGCCGGCATGCAGCCATGGGCCGCCAACTACGGCGGGCACCAGTTCGGCCATTGGGCCGGGCAGCTCGGCGATGGGCGCGCGATTTCGCTGGGCGAACTGGTTGCATCCGACGGCAGGCACTGGGAGCTGCAGTTGAAGGGCGCCGGGCGCACCCCGTACTCGCGTGGCGCAGATGGCCGCGCGGTGCTGCGCTCGTCGATCCGCGAGTTCCTGTGCAGCGAAGCGATGCACCACCTAGGCGTTCCCACCACGCGCGCACTGAGCCTGGTCGGCAGCGGCGACAGCGTGGTGCGCGACATGTTCTACGACGGCAACGCCGCACCGGAACCGGGGGCGATCGTGTGCCGCGTGGCGCCATCGTTCATCCGTTTCGGCACGTTCGAGCTGCCGGCCTCGCGGGGCGATGTGGCGTTGCTGCGGCAACTGGCCGATGTCTGCATCGCCCGCGATTTTCCCGAGCTGGCCGATGCCGGTGACGCGCGCCACGCGCAGTGGTTCGCGCAGATCTGCGAGCGCACCGCGGTGCTGGTGGCGCACTGGATGCGGGTCGGTTTCGTGCACGGCGTGATGAACACCGACAACATGTCTATCCTTGGCCTGACCATCGACTACGGCCCGTACGGCTGGGTGGACGACTACGACCCGGACTGGACCCCCAACACCACCGACGCGCAGGGCCGACGCTACCGCTTCGGGACCCAGCCGCAGGTGGCGTACTGGAACCTGACCCGGTTGGCGCAGGCGCTGGCGCCATTGTTCGACGACGTGGCGCCGCTGCATGAGGGGCTCGCACGTTTCCAGGCGGTGCACGCACAGCGCGAGCGCGAGGACATCGCCGCCAAGTTCGGGCTGGCGCAGTGTCGCGATGACGACGTGGCGATGATGGCGGCGTGGCTGCAGATCCTGCAGGACGGCGAAATGGACATGACCCTGGCGTTCCGCGGCCTGATCGCGCTGGACCCGCAGGCGCCGTCGGTGAGCGTGCTGGAGGAGGCGTTCTACAGCGCGGACCGGCGTGCGGCGGTGATGCCGGCGCTGCAGGCCTGGCTGCAGCAGTACGCGGCCCGGGTGCGCGACGATGCGCTGGACATCGCGTCCCGGCAGCAGCGAATGGCCGCGGCCAACCCGCTGTATGTGCTGCGCAACTGGCTGGCCCAGGAAGCGATCGAACGCGCCGAGCAGGGTGACCTGAGTGGCGTGCATGCGTTGCAGGAGGTGCTGCGGCATCCGTATGACCTGCAGCCCGGACGTGAGCATTACGCCGGCAAGCGCCCGGCGTGGGCGCGCGACAAGGCCGGCTGTTCGATGCTGTCCTGCAGCTCCTGAGGTGTCGGCGCGCGGTAGAGCCACATGAGCGGCCGGGTTACGCTATGCCGCCCATTCCGCCAGACGCCATCATGACCGACGTTTCCGCCAGCCCTGCCTGGGCCAATCGCCTGCGCGACATCGCCGACTTCCCCAAGCCGGGCATCCTGTTCAAGGACATCATGCCGCTGCTGGCCGATGGCGCCGATTTCGCCGCGGCGATCGATGCCATGGTCCAACCGTGGCGCGATGCCGGCCTGGTGGCAGTGATGGGGATCGAGTCGCGCGGCTTCATCCTGGGCGCGGCGATGGCGCGCGTGCTGGGCGTGGGCTTCGTGCCGGTACGCAAGCCGGGCAAGCTGCCGGGCCGCACGCTCAAGCAGGAATACACCCTGGAATACCGTACCGACAGCATCGAAGTGCACGCCGATGCGTTGCCGCCCGGCGCGCGCGTGCTGATCGTCGATGACGTGCTGGCCACGGGCGGCACCTTGCTGGCGGCGCTGTCGCTGGCCCAGCAGTTGCAGGTCGAGGTGGTTGGCGCGGCGGTGCTGGTCGAACTGGCCGGCCTGGGCGGCCGCGAGCGCTGGGACGCCAACGTGCCGCTGTTGGCGAACCTGGTGTACTGACGTATCGGCGCGGTGGCCACGCCACCACCCACCGTAGAGCCGACCGTTGGTCGGCTGCCGTTGAACCATAGAGCCGACCGTTGGTCGGCTGCCGTTGAACCGTAGAGCCGACCGTTGGTCGGCTGCCGTTGATCCGGCGCCTCATGAACCTCACACCGCCAAGAGCAGCCGACCAACGGTCGGCTCTACGGCGGCATTGCCGCCCTCCACCCCGCGTCGCTTACATCCTGCGGACGCGGAAACGACGGCCCTTGATCTTCCCCGCTTCCAGCTGCGCGATCGCCTTGCCGACCTGCTCGCGCGCAATCGCCACGTAGGAACGCGTGGCGTAGATGTCGATCTTGCCGATCGCCTTGGCCGACAGCCCGGCATCGCCGGTCAGCGCGCCGAGGATGTCGCCGGGACGCAGCTTGTCGGTCTTGCCGCCGTCGATGCGCAGCGTTTCCATCGCCGCCTGCGGCAGCACCGCCGGGCGCGCGGTGGCCAGCGGGGTCTTCTGCCAGTCCAGCGGCTTGCCCTGGGCGGCCTCCAGCGCATCGGCGCGATTGCGCTCGCGGCCGGTGACCAGGCTGATCGCAAGACCGGACGCGCCGGCGCGACCGGTGCGGCCGACGCGGTGTTCGTAGGTTTCGATGTCGGTGGGCAGCTCGTAGTTGATCACCGCCGCCAGGTCCTGCACATCCAGCCCGCGCGCGGCCACGTCACTGGCCACCAGCACGTTGCAGCTGCGGTTGGCGAAGCGCACCAGCACTTCGTCGCGGTCGCGCTGTTCC
>NZ_JBFULO010000282.1:2500-4982 GCF_054049855.1 Stenotrophomonas sp. P5_B8
AGCCACCCTTTAAAGAAAGCGTAATAGCTCACTGGTCGAGTCGGTCTGCGGGGAAGATTTAACGGGGCTAAGCAGTGAACCGAAGCTTGGGGTGTGCATATTTATATGTACGCGGTAGAGGAGCGTTCCGTAAGCCGTTGAAGGTGGATTGAGAAGTCTGCTGGAGGTATCRGAAGTGCGAATGCTGACATGAGTAACGAYAATGCGGGTGAAAAACCCGCACGCCGAAAGCCCAAGGTTTCCTTGCGCAACGTTAATCGGCGCAGGGTGAGTCGGCCCCTAAGGCGAGGACGAAAGTCGTAGTCGATGGGAAGCAGGTTAATATTCCTGCACCTCGCGTAAGTGCGATGGAGGGACGGAGAAGGTTAGGTGTACCCGGCGTTGGTTGTCCGGGGGAAAGGAGGTAGGTTTGAATCTTTGGCAAATCCGGGATTCTTCAAGACCGAGCACCGAGACGAGCCTTTAAGGCGAAGTCACTGATACCACGCTTCCAGGAAAAGCTCCTAAGCTTCAGCTTACGCAGACCGTACCGTAAACCGACACAGGTGGGTAGGATGAGAATTCTCAGGCGCTTGAGAGAACTCGGGTGAAGGAACTAGGCAACATGGCACCGTAACTTCGGGAGAAGGTGCGCCCTTTTTGGTGGCTCATGCGAGCTATAGCTGAAGAGGGCCGCAGAAACCAGGCCGCTGCGACTGTTTATCAAAAACACAGCACTCTGCAAACACGAAAGTGGACGTATAGGGTGTGACGCCTGCCCGGTGCTGGAAGGTTAATTGATGGGGTCAGCCGCAAGGCGAAGCTCTTGATCGAAGCCCCAGTAAACGGCGGCCGTAACTATAACGGTCCTAAGGTAGCGAAATTCCTTGTCGGGTAAGTTCCGACCTGCACGAATGGCGTAACGACAGCGGCGCTGTCTCCACCCGAGACTCAGTGAAATTGAAATCGCTGTGAAGATGCAGCGTTCCCGTGGCAAGACGGAAAGACCCCGTGAACCTTTACTATAGCTTTACACTGAACGTTGAGTTCGTCTGTGTAGGATAGGTGGGAGGCTATGAAACTGTGGCGCTAGCTGCAGTGGAGCCATCCTTGAAATACCACCCTGTCGTGCTTGACGTTCTAACCTAGGTCCATAATCTGGATCGGGGACCGTGTATGGTGGGTAGTTTGACTGGGGCGGTCTCCTCCTAAAGAGTAACGGAGGAGCTCGAAGGTACGCTCAGCGCGGTCGGACATCGCGCACTGTGTGCAAAGGCATAAGCGTGCTTGACTGCAAGATCGACGGATCAAGCAGGTAGGAAACTAGGACTTAGTGATCCGGTGGTTCTGTATGGAAGGGCCATCGCTCAACGGATAAAAGGTACTCCGGGGATAACAGGCTGATACCGCCCAAGAGTTCATATCGACGGCGGTGTTTGGCACCTCGATGTCGGCTCATCRCATCCTGGGGCTGTAGTCGGTCCCAAGGGTWKGGCTGTTCGCCMWTTAAAGYGGTACGCGAGCTGGGTTCAGAACGTCGTGAGACAGTTCGGTCCCTATCTGCCATGGGCGTTGGAGATTTGAGAGGGGCTGCTCCTAGTACGAGAGGACCGGAGTGGACGAACCTCTGGTGTTCCGGTTGTCACGCCAGTGGCATTGCCGGGTAGCTATGTTCGGAAGCGATAACCGCTGAAAGCATCTAAGCGGGAAGCGCGCCTCAAGATGAGATCTCCCGGGGCACAAGCCCCCTGAAGGAACCATATAGACTATGTGGTTGATAGGTCAGGTGTGTAAGTACAGCAATGTATTGAGCTAACTGATACTAATGATCCGTGTGGCTTGACCATATAACCTCAAGTTGCCTTGGCCGACATGACATGTCGATAGATCCCAAGTGCACGCTACGTCACAAGACCAAACGAGAGGCAGGCGCTCAGGCGCGTCTCTTTGTAAAGCCGGCACAYCCGTGCCCGCTCCCTGCAAAGACACGACCTGCGGCGACACTCCAAAAGCCTCCCTGGTGAAATTAGCGCTGTGGAACCACCCGATCCCATCCCGAACTCGGAAGTGAAACGCAGCTGCGCCGATGGTAGTGTGGCTCAAGCCATGCGAGAGTAGGTCATCGCCAGGGTTTATACCCAAAAACCCCGCTGCTCAYGCAGCGGGGTTTTTCTTTGCGCGTGTTCCGGCGTCGGTGTCGCGCATTACCGTCCCGGTAGAGCCGAGCCATGCTCGGCTGCTTTCCAACACCTGTGCATGATCCCCCACCGGYGCGGTGCCGAGCATGGCTCGGCACTACCTGACSGCGGGGAATGCACAYACSTGTCCCSGTAGAGCCGAGCCATGCTCGGCTGCYTTCCAACACCTGTGCATGATCCCGACCGGCGCGGTGCCSAGCATGGCTCGGCACTAYCWGGCCGCGGGGWATGCACATACCCGTCCCGGTAGAGCCGAGCCATGCTCGGCTGCTTTCCAACACCTGTGCATGATYCCCACCGGCGCG
>NZ_JBFULO010000283.1:0-4969 GCF_054049855.1 Stenotrophomonas sp. P5_B8
TGGCATTGATTTTAATCGACTTATCTTCACTACCCTCTGAAAGGCGCAATAATTAAGTTACGTAAACTGTAACGAAATMATCGGCCAGTCCTTGGTCATCACCCAAAAAAAACCCCGCCGAAGCGGGGTCTTTCCATCAACGCACCCGTCCTGGAATCAATCGATATCCAGGAAGCTGCGCAGCTGCTCGGACCGGCTCGGGTGACGCAGCTTGCGCAGCGCCTTGGCTTCGATCTGGCGGATGCGCTCGCGGGTGACGTCGAACTGCTTGCCGACTTCCTCGAGGGTGTGGTCGGTGTTCATGTCGATGCCGAAGCGCATGCGCAGCACCTTGGCTTCCCTCGGGGTGAGGCCGGCCAGCACGTCGCGCACGGTTTCAGACAAGTTGATGTTGGTGGTGTTCTCGATCGGGGACTCCACGTTGGTGTCCTCGATGAAGTCGCCCAGATGGGAATCCTCGTCGTCGCCGATCGGGGTTTCCATCGAGATCGGCTCCTTGGCGATCTTCATCACCTTGCGGATCTTGTCTTCCGGCATGTCCATTTCCTTGGCCAGCTCCTCCGGCGTGGCCTCGCGGCCGTACTGCTGGAGCATCTGGCGGGAAATGCGGTTCAACTTGTTGATCGTTTCGATCATGTGCACCGGGATACGGATGGTGCGCGCCTGRTCSGCGATSGAMCGGGTGATSGCCTGRCGGATCCACCAGGTCGCATASGTSGAGAACTTGTARCCMCGRCGGTATTCGAACTTGTCCACGGCCTTCATCAGGCCGATGTTGCCTTCCTGRATGAGRTCRAGGAACTGCAGSCCGCGGTTSGTGTAYTTCTTGGCRATGGAGATCACSAGGCGCAGGTTGGCCTCGACCATTTCCTTCTTGGCCTTGCGCGCACGCGCCTCACCGTAGGCCATGGCGCGGCTGATTTCCTTCAGCTCGTCCAGTTCCAGCCAGGTGGTCTTTTCGATGTCGATCGTCGCCTGCTGTTCGGCGATGATCTGGTCCTTGACGTCACGCAGGGCCGAGGACCACTTCTGCTTGCGCTTCAGTGCGTCTTCCACCCACTCCAGGTTGGTCTGGTTGCCTTCCCAAGAGCGGATGAAGTCCTTGCGCGGCATGCGCGCRGTCACGGTGGCCAGATTCAGCACGCGGCGCTCGTGGGACTTGATGTCGGCCATGACGTCGCGCAGCTGCTTGACCAGTACGTCGGTCAGCGGCAACGGCAGCTTCAGGGTCACGAACACGGCGGCCATGTCGTCGCGCAGCTTGGCCAGCGGCTTGCGGTCGCCCTTGGCGGCAGCCTTCTTGAACGCGGCATACGCATCGCTCAGGGCCTGCATGCGGCGTGCGACTTCTTCCGGGTCCGGACCGGTCGGGCCGGCTTCTTCTTCAACGTCGTCGCCGTCTTCTTCGTCGTCGGCGTCGTCCTCGGCATCGTCGCTGGTGTCTTCGGCCACGGCCGGGGCCGGGACTTCCTCGACCAGGTCGTTGAAGCCGACGATCACTTCGGCCAGGCGCTTCTTGCCTTCCTTGTGCGCGTCGTAGTCGGCCAGCAGCGATTCCACCGATACCGGGAAGGTACCGAGTGCGGCCTGGACCTGGCCCAGACCTTCTTCGATGCGCTTGGCGATGGCGATTTCGCCTTCGCGGGTCAGCAGCTCGACGGTACCCATTTCGCGCATGTACATGCGCACCGGGTCGGTGGTGCGGCCACCTTCGGTGTCGAGCGCGCTCAGCGCGGCGGCAGCTTCTTCAGCCGCGGTGTCATCGACTTCGCGGTTGCCGGTGTTGCCATCGTTGAGCAACAGGGTTTCTGCATCGGGCGCAACTTCATGGACATCAATGCCCATGCCGTTGATCATGCCGATGATATCTTCGATCTGCTCCGGGTCGACGATGTCGTCGGGCAGGTGGTCATTGACTTCGGCGTAGGTCAGGTAGCCCTGTTCCAGGCCCTTGCTGATCAGAAGCTTGATGTCGTTTTGCTGGGCAGGACGTTCGTTGGCCATGTAGTGCTCGCGCCACCGGCTGGGAGAGGGAATAGAACCTAGCATTATACCAGCCCGGCGCCCCGCGTTCCCGGGCGGTGGTCCCGGGGCTAGGGTCTGAGCAGGAAGGTCACTGGACCATCGTTGACCAGGCTGACAACCATATGGGCACCAAACTGGCCGGTTTCCACCCCCGGGGCGTGTTTTTGTCTGCAGATATCGACCAGCCGATTGAATCCGCGTTCAGCCTCCGGTGGCGGCGCGGCGGTACTGAAGCCCGGCCGCATCCCGCTGGAGGTGTCGGCGGCCAGGGTGAACTGGCTGACCAGCAGCAGCCCGCCGCCGGTATCGCGGAGTGATCGGTTCATTTTTCCGGCCGCATCGCCAAAGACACGGTAACCGAGCAGGCGATCGGCCATCCGGGTGATCTGGGCCTCGGTATCGCCCGGCTCCATGCCCACCAGCGCCAGCAGGCCGGGGCCGATCTGGCCGACGATGGCGTCCTCGACGCGGACACTGGCGTGGCTCACGCGCTGGATCAGGACAAGCATGGACACGGCTCCGCAACTGAAGGCGGCCCACCTTAACGCGACCGCGCGCCGACACGCTCGCCGCCAGCGGCTAGACTTTGCAGTGATGAAACCGCACACCACTGCCCGCCTGGCCTATCGCGCCGCCGCCCTGTTCACCCGCCTGCCCTGGTCCTGGCTGCGAGGCTTCGGCGCCGCACTGGCGGGCCTGTGGATCCGTCTCAACGCCCGTGAGAGTCGGGTCACCCGGCGCAATCTGGAACTGGCCTTCCCCGAACTGACCGATGCCCAGCGCGCGGTGATGCACCGGCAGGTGCTGCGCTCCACGGCGATGCAGGCGGTGGAGACCCTGCGTCTGTGGACCCGTCCGCGTGAAGCGAACCTGGCCTGCCTGGTCGAACGCCATGGCGAGGCGCTGTACGACGCCGCGCTGGCGGCCGGCAAGGGCGTGATCGTGGCCGCCCCGCACCACGGCAACTGGGAGTTGTTGAACCAGTGGCTGGCCTCGCGCGGTCCGATCGCCATCGTCTACAAGGCGCCTGACGAGGCGGTGGGCGATGCGTTCCTGCAACTGGTCCGCGGCGGCGACAACGTGCGCCAGGTGCGTGCCGAAGGGCCGGCGGTGCGCCAGCTGTTCAAGGTACTCAAGGAGGGCGGCGCCACCGGGATCCTGCCCGACCAGCAACCCAAGGCCGGTGACGGGGTGTTCGCGCCGTTCTTCGGCGTCGAGGCGCTGACCATGACCCTGGTCAACCGGCTGGCCGAACGCACCGGGGCCACCGTACTGTACGGTTGGTGCGAACGGATCGGCCCGGACATGCAGTTCGCCCTGCATATCGAGCCAGCCCCGCCCGAGGTCGCCGACCCGGACCCGCGCACCGCCGCGACCGCCCTCAACGCCGGCATCGAGCGGATCGCCCGCCGCGATCCGACCCAGTACCTGTGGACCTACAAGCGCTACACCCTGCGCCCGCCGGAAAGCGGCGAGGTCGATCCGTATGCCACCGAAGAACACCCGCACTGAGCGCGACGCTCTGTCGCGTCCCTGTCGCGATTGGAATCGGTGCCACCCGTCCCCACTGTGAAAGCCATGATGTCCCCCACGGCCCCTGCCATGTCCGATGCTGCCTCTTCCCTGTTCGGCGACCCGGCCGCGATCCGCTGCGAACGCGCGGTTGCCGAGCTGCGTGCCGGCCGCCCGGTGGTGATCGACGACGGCCACGGCCAGCGGCTGGCTTTCATCGCCCTGGACAGCAGCACCCGCAGCAGCTTCGGCGCTTTCGCCCAGGCCGCCGCTGACCGCCACTACCTGTTCCTCACCGCCACCCGCGCGCGGGTGCTGGGGGTCACTGCCGAACACGGCGCGCGCGTGCCGCTGGCCGGGATCGATTTCGATGCCCTGCCCTCGCTGAGCTACCTGCGCGAACCCGAGGCAATGCCGCCAGGCTGGAGTGCCGGCCAGGCACTCGACGACGGCGCGGTGGAAGTGGCGCGGCTGGGCCTGTTGCTGCCGGCCATGGTCGGGGTGTTGCTGGACGCCGATGACAGCCGCTTCGACGGCTGCGCGCAGGTGTCGCTGTGCGACCTCAGCCAGGGCGCCGAGCAAGCCGCGCATGCCTATGAGCTGGTGGCACGCTCGCCGGTGCCGCTGCGCGAGGTGGGCATGACCGAGTTCGCGGTGTTCCGCGGCGGCGTCGCCCAGCGCGACCAGGTGGCGGTGATTGTCGGCACCCCGGACCTGTCCGGCGTGGTGCCGGTCCGGGTGCATTCCTCGTGCCTGACCGGCGACCTGTTCGGCTCGCTCAAGTGCGACTGCGGCGACCAGCTGCGGCGCGGCCTGCGCAAGCTCAAGGAACTGGGCGGTGGCGTGCTGCTGTACCTGGACCAGGAAGGGCGCGGCACCGGCATCGCCGCCAAGATGCGCGCTTACGGTTACCAGCACGACGGACTGGACACCATCGACGCCGATGCGCAGCTGGGCTTCGGCGCCGACGAGCGTCGCTACGGCAGCGCGGTGGCGATGCTGCAGGGGCTGGGCGTGCACCGCGTGCAGCTGCTCAGCAACAACCCGACCAAGGCCCAGCGCCTGCGCAACGCCGGCATCGACGTGGTCGACTGCGTGCCGGTGACCGGCGACATCACGGTCGAGAACGAGCAGTACCTGCGTACCAAAGCCGAGCGTGCCGGGCATCTGCTCGACGTGGACGCGCTGATCCAGGCCGCGCAATAGCGCGCGGCAACCTGCTACCGTCAGCGCGACGGGCGCACCACCAAAGGGACGACGCCCGGCATGTTCCCCCTGCCGAGCACCCTGCCTTGCCCGACACCATCGTTACCCCTGCGTTCGCCACCCCGCCACCGCTTCCGGCGTTGCCACCGTTGCCCGCCAGCGCCGACTGGCAGCCGCTGCCACTGCGCGCGGCCAGCATCGCCGCCGCCGCCGGTGCGATCTCCGG
>NZ_JBFULO010000284.1:0-4968 GCF_054049855.1 Stenotrophomonas sp. P5_B8
CGGTAAAGCTGGCCGACCTGGAGGTGATCCAGGGCGACCAGACGCTGCGTCTGTACCAGTTCAACACCCACGTGGCCCGGCACTGGTTCTGCAGCATCTGCGGCATCTACACCCACCACCAGCGCCGCTCCTCGCCGGACGAGTACGGTTACAACCTCGGCTGCCTGGACGGGATCAACCCGTACGCGCTGGGCGACGTGCCGGTCAACGACGGGGTGAACCACCCTTCCGACCGTACACMGGGCTAGTGGCTGCGCCGCCGCGGCGGCGGTGCCACTTTCTGCCAGGGCGCCGCCATCCGGGGGCGTCCCACGCGCAGCGGGCGCTTGAACACGGGGCGACGCTGCGCGGCGTCCGCGGGGCTTGCAGGCGGCGGTGTCTGCGTGGCCGGCCGTGCAGGCCAGAGTCGGTCGAGCAACCACATGGCAGGTCTCCGTGGGGGACGGTGACGGGTGACGTTACCGACGCGTTGGCATAGGCCAGGTGAGGCCGGCACGACAATCGTGTGACGACCCGCCGGTCCTCATTGCACGGTGCGCGCCTTGCCCACCCCACGCACCAGCACGAAGAACAATGGCACCAGCACGATCGCCAGCAGCGTGCCCGAGAGCATGCCGCCGATCACGCTCATGCCGATCTCGCGCCGACTCACCGCACCGGCGCCCGTAGCCAGTCAGGGGGATGACGCCGGCGATGAACGCCAGCGAGGTCATCACGATCGGCCGCTTTCCGGGCGTCCGGATGAAATCGACCGGCTGTCGAGCATCGTCAACGCCATGCTCGAACGCATCGAGCAGTTGATGACCGAAGTCAAAGGCGTGTGCGACAGCATCGCCCACGACCTGCGCACACCGCTCACCCGGCTGCGCGCACACCTGTACCGCACCCGCGTCGAACTGGGCGAAAACGATCCGCACACCGACCAGATCGACAAGGCGCTGGTCGAAGCCGATCTGCTGATGGCGCGCTTCACCGCCCTGCTGCGCGTGTCCGAACTGGAAAGCCATCAGCGCCGTTCGGCCTTCGTCGAGGTGGATGTGCCCGAGCTGCTGCGGGAGCTGCACCAGTTCTACCTGCCGCTGGCCGAAGAGAAGCAGCAGGTGTTGCAGTTGGAAATCGCCGCGCCATTGCCACCGGTCAGCGGCGACCGCGAACTGCTGTTCGAAGCCCTGGCCAACCTGCTGTCCAATGCGTTGCGCTTTACCCCCGAACACGGCCGCGTCCTGCTGCGCGCGGTGGAGGACGCCGGCGCCACCCGCATCGATGTCATCGACAATGGCCCCGGCATTGCGCCGCAGGACCGCGCGTTGGTCTACCAGCGCTTCTTCCGTGGCACCGACGAGACCGGCCCGGGAGACGGCTTCGGGTTGGGCCTGTCGATCGTCGCCGCCATCGCCGGCCTGCACGGCTTCCGCGTGCGCACCGGCGAGGCACCCGACGGCGGCGCGTGGCTGAGCATCCGTTGCATCGCCGATGCGCTGGTTTGAGCCTCATCCATCGGCGCTGGCCGCCGCAGGCATCCGTTCCCTCCCCAGCAAGGCGTAGACCAGCAACGCACTGCCGGCGGTGAGTGCGGCCAACCCCCGCAGCAGCCAGACCAGCGCGTCGCGGCTGGCCTGCTGCAGTACCTCCACCGGCACCCCCGGCAGCAGGGCCGACGCCTGCGCCAGCGAACCGGTGGCCAGGTAAGCACCGGCCTTGCCCAGGGTCGCCAGCGGCACACCGCTACCCGGCGCCAAACGGTGTGTCACCAGCGCAGCCAGCACGGCCGTCACCGCCGCAAGCGCGATCCCCTCACCCGCCACCCGCACCGTGCCGAAAATGCCGGCGGCCATGCCGGCGCGCTGCACCGGCACCACGCTCACCGACAGCCCGTCCATCAGGCCCCATGGCAGCGCAGTGCCGGCACCGATCAGCAGCATCGCCGGCCACCACTGCGTGGGCGCCACATGCAGCGCGCGTTGCGACAACAGATACAGGCCCACCGCGCACACCGCCAGGCCCAGCGTGCACAGCCGTGCCGCGCTGAAGCGTCGCGCCCAGCCGGCGGCCAACATGGGCAACACCAGCATCGGCGCGGACAGCGCCAGCATCTGCAGGCCCACCTGCAGCGGCGACTGCGCCTGCACGCCCAGCAGGTGCAGCGGCAGGACCACCAGCAGCACCACGTAACCGAAGCAGGTCGCCACCGGCAGCAACTGCACGCCGAGGAAGCCGCGTTGCGCGAACAACGACAGGTCCAGCAGCGGTTGCCGCTGGCCGCGCTCGATCCGCACGAACAGGGCCAGCAACACCGCCGTGGCCAGCAACGCGCCCACCACGGCTGGCGAGCGCGGCCCGTGTTCGCCCAGCAACAACAAGGCGACGGTCAACGCCGCCAGCATCAGGCTGAAGCTGATCATGCCGGCCACATCCAGGCGCACGTGCTGGCCCCGGCTCTCGTCCAGGTGCCGCCGGGCCAGCGCCCACGCCGCCAACGCAAGCACCCCGCCCGAGGCGAACACGCTGCGCCAGCCCAGCGCCTGCAGCAGCATCCCGGCCAGCAGCGGTCCCAGTGCCAGGCCGACACCAAACATCGTGCCCATCAGCGCAAACACCCGGGTACGCGCATGCCCATCGAAGCGTTGCGCCAACGCCGCCCCACCCGACGCCAGCGCGGCGGCGGCGGCCACGCCCTGCGCGCCACGCGCAAGATCCAACCAGCGCAGATCCGGCGCCAGGCACACCGCCAGCGTGGCCAACACGAAACCGCCGGTGCCGCACAGGAACAGGCGGCGGCGCCCGAGCCGGTCGGCCAGACCACCGGCGGCCAGCAGCAGGCTGCCGAAGCTGAGCATGAAGGCATTGGTGACCCAGGCCAGCGCCGCGGGCGATCCCGGGAAGCGGCTGGCCAGCACGGGTACCGCCACCGCCCCGGCGGAAAACGAGAGCGGCAAGGCCAGCGCCGCCAGGCATACGGCCAGCACGGCCCAGCGCGGATCGCGCCGGGACGGCTCAAGGGAAAACAGGGACATGGGATCTTCCAGCGAAGTCGGGTATTGACGATAAGGGTGCGGCTATCTGCAATAAATGGCGCCAAAGTCGTTTGATTACGGCCACTTCTTCCGTAATGATCCGGACATGGACTCGATCACCGCCCTGCTAGCCTTCGTCCGCACTGCCGAGGCCTCCAGCTTCGTGGGCGCCGCCCGCAGCCTTGGCTTGTCGCCTTCCACCGTCGGCAAGCGCGTGGCCCGGCTCGAACAGGACCTCGGCGTGCGCCTGTTCCAGCGCACCACCCGGCGCGTGCGCCTCACCGAAGAAGGCGAGGTGCTGCTGCAGCGCTGCAAGCGCGCGCTGGACGAGCTGTCTGAAGCGCGCGCCGACCTCAGCCAGCGCCAACAGTCGCCCAGCGGYTTGCTGCGGGTGGGCCTGCCTACGATCGGCTACCGTTTCCTGTTGCCATTGCTGCCGCTGTTCCGGCAGCGCTACCCGGGCGTGCAACTGGAGCTGGATTTCAACGACCGCCTTGTCGATGTGGTCAGCGAAGGGCTGGACGTGGTGATCCGCAGCGGCGAGCTCGCCGACTCCAGCCTGATGGCACGCCGGCTCGGCCCGTTCCACTTCGTCCTGTGCGCAGCGCCTGCGCATCTGCATGCGCACGGTCAACCGGCCACGCTGACGCAACTGGCCACCCAGCCTGCGGTGCGCTTCCGGTTCCCGACCACCGGCAAGCTGCAGGCCTGGTCACTGCCCGGCCACGACGACGACGCGGGCGACGCGCTGGTCACGGTGATGACCTGCAACAACATGGAGGCGCTGCTGGCCGCGGCGATCGGCGGCATGGGCGTGGCGTGGATGCCCGACTTTCTCGCCGCCGAGGCACTGGCCGATGGCCGCCTGCAGGAACTGCTGCCCGACCACCCGCGCCAGCCCGGTCAGTTCTCGCTGCTGTGGCCTGGCAATCGCCAACCCAACGCGCGGCTGCGTGTGTTCATCGACTTCATGGCCGAACACCTGTTTCCCGGCGTTGCACCCCCGCCGCCACAGCGCCGTGGCCACCGCTGACCGCCGCGGCCGCATCACGTACCATCGCCGGCAACCTCGCCAGCCCCGCGCCAGCCGAATGCAACGATCCACCCTCAACGCCTGGTTCCTCGTGCACAAGTGGACCAGCCTGGTCTGTACCGTGTTCCTGTTGCTGCTGTGCCTCACCGGGCTGCCGCTGGTCTTCGGCGAGGAAATCGCCCACCTCAGCGAGCCGGAGGTCACCAGCGCCGCAGCCGATGCGGTGCCGCGCGATCTGGATGCGCAGGTTCGCACCGCGCTGCAACGCTATCCCGGCGATGTACCGCTGTTCGTCGGCTGGGATCCGGATGCGCCCACCGTCTACGTCAACACCGGTGCACGCGTGGATACCCCGCCACCGCAGATGCACACCGCGCTGCTGCATGCGATCACCGGCGAGGTACTGCCGGCCGCGCAGTTCAACGAAGGGGTGATGTACTTCCTCTACCGCCTGCACACCGACCTGTTCCTTGGGCTGCCGGGCATGCTGTTCATGGGCGCGATGGGGGTGCTGTTCGCCATGGCGATCGTCTCCGGGCTGGTGCTGTACGGCCCGTTCATGCGCAAGCAGCCATTCGGCACGCTGCGCACCGGCCGCAGCCGCCGGTTAGCGTGGCTGGACCTGCATAACGTACTCGGCGTCGTCACCCTCGGCTGGGCGCTGGTGGTGGGTATCACCGGCGCCATCAACACCGTCGCCAAACCACTCGAACAGGCATGGCAGGGCGAGCAGTTGGGCGAATTCGCCGCGCGCTATGCAGGGCAGCCACGCCCGGCCACGCTGGCGTCGCTGCAGGCTGCGGTGGATACCGCGCGCGCCGCCGAGCCAGGCATGCGTCCGGCCTTCGTCAGCTTTCCCGGCACCGGCTATAGCGGCGATCACCACTATGGCGTGTTCATGCAGGGCAACAGCGCACTCAC
>NZ_JBFULO010000285.1:0-4965 GCF_054049855.1 Stenotrophomonas sp. P5_B8
TCGAATACCCCGGCTACAACGGGGGGTCGGACTGGGGCAGCGTCGCGGTCGATCCGCGACGCGGGGTGATCGTGGCCAATTACAACGACATGCCCAACTACAACCTGCTGGTGCCCCGCGCCAAGGCCGACAAGCTGGGCTGGGTGCCGCGCGAGGATGTGCGCGCCGACAAGGGCGGTGCCGAAGGCGCGGGCGATCCGCAGATCGGCACGCCGTATGCCATCGACGTCAACGCCGGTTGGCGCCTGCCGTTCACCAAACTGCTCTGCAAGCAGCCGCCCTACGGTGGCATCCGCGCGGTCGACCTGCGCACCGGCAAGACCCTGTGGGACCGACCGTTCGGCAGCGCGCGCGGCAACGGGCCGTTCGGCATCCGTTCCGGTCTGCCGATCGAGATCGGCACGCCCAACAACGGCGGTTCGGTGGTCACCGCCAGCGGCCTGATCTTCATCGCGGCGGCCACCGATGACCTGCTGCGCGCCATCGACCTGAAGACCGGCAAGGAACTGTGGCACGCCAAGCTGCCGGCCGGCGGCCAGGCCAACCCGATGATCTACGCATTCGGCGGACGCCAGTACGTGGTGATCATGGCTGGCGGGCATCACTTCATGGAAACCCCGGCGGGCGATTACGTGATTGCCTACGCGTTGCCGAAGTAAGTGATAAGGGCAGGAGTGACCGTATCGATTACGATGCGGTCACTTCACGCTATCGCCAACGACCATGAGCACGACCAGCGCCGCGCGTTGTCTACTGGGATCCCTGTGGTGCGTGCTGGCACTCACCGTTGACGCCGCCGCCAGCGCTCGGACGTCGGCCGAGGCATTGGCCGACTGGGAAGCGAACGGCCGCCTCGAGGGCCTGGCGCGACCCGATGCGGTCTGCCAGGATTTTCTGCAGACCATCGGACGCAAGCCCGACACCGTCGAGTATCTCGGCTGCGACCAGGACGACGCGTCCTACCTGCAGCCGATGACGGCCCACTACCGGGTCAGCGGCGCGTCCGCGGCGGAGGTTGAAACCTACCTGCAGCAGACCTTCGGCATGCCCGCGCTGAGCTATCTGTGCTGCGGCTGGAGCAGTGGCGCGCCTTACGTCTGGCGCGCAGGGACGGGCAGCGTGGCCTATGAAATCGGGATGGGCGTGGAATCGTTGCATTATCCGCGCGAGCAGTGGACGCAGATTCCCCGCTTCGACATCCGCGTGGGCGTCACAAGGAAAAGCCCCTGATATCCAGCTAGCGCGGCACCCGCACCATCCGGTTGAGCAGGTGCTCCACCACGCCAGGCGGGTCCGCGGTGCGGCCCACGTGCGTGCTGGACATCTGCACCACCGAGCTGCGCTTGGCGGTGAGGAAGTGGAAGCGCGCACGCGCCGGCAGCTGTGCGATCGGGCCGGCACCGACATCGCCCCGGCAGATCGCCACGATCGCATCCAGCCACGGCTGCAGCGCGTCCAGATCCAGCGCCGGCGCAAAGGCGTGCAGGCGTGCCGGATCAATCTCGATCGCGGCCTCAAGATGCTTCGCCCCGGGGCACGACACGATGACTCCGACGTTGATGAACTCCTCGCGTTCGACGCGGGGCACCACGCGGATCACCGCATAGTCATAGGTGTGCAGCGTGGGCACGGACGGCCTCCTGGACGAAGACGGCACGCACCTGCAGGCGGCGCTTGAGATAGGTGATGTAGGCCTGGCGATACGCCGCCGGGCTGTCGAACAACGGCTCATCCACCAGCCAGCTGTCCGGCACCAGCGCGACGATGCGCTCGATCTCCGCATCGGGCAGCAAGGCGGCGAGCGTGGCATCCACCTCGGCGATCTTCGTCGCGAACGGCAGCAGCACGTGGTCGCGGATCAGCACGAAGGGCTTCTCGCAGGCATCGCCGGCAGTGGCCCAGTCGTGATGGAAGTACATCGCCGCACCGTGGTCGATCAGATACAGCTTGCGGTGCCAGACCATCAGGTTCGGGTTGCGCGCGGTGCGGTCCACGTTGCTGGTGAGGGCATCGAACCATACGATGCGCGAGGCCAGGTCGGCGTCCAGCGGCATCGCGGCCGGATCGTAGTTGATCGCGCCGGGCAGGTAGTCGCTGCCCAGGTTGAGGCCCTCGCTGGCGCGGATCAGGTCCTGGATCTCCGGATCCGGCTCGGTGCGGGCAAACTCGCGGTCCAGCTCGACGAACACGATCTCCGGGATCGGCAGCCCCACGCTGCGTGCCATCTCCCCGGCGATCAGCTCGGCGATCAGCGCCTTGGGACCTTGCCCAGCGCCACGGAACTTGAGCACCACCATGCCCTCGTCGTCGGTCTCGACAACGGCGGGCAGGGAGCCGCCTTCGCGGAGTGGGGTGATGTAGCGCAGGGCGTGCACGGTTCGCACGGGGCATATCCAGCAGGAAAGGAAGAAAGGGTACCGCAAGCGGCTGCTTGCCGGACTTTGCGGCGGCGGGAATCGTGCGGCGCGTCTTGACCTGCCCCCTGGTGGGGTCTAGAAGGCAGGGGTCAACCCGGCTCGCGACAGAGGTCATATGAAGAGGATCATCGCCGCATCGCTCGCACTGGTGCTGCTGCAGGCACCCTCGACATCTGCCGCGCCCCGGGCGGGTTCACCCCTGGCAGGGCGCTGGACGCTGGATGTAGCAACGTTGCCGATGCCGGCGGATGCCCGCCCGCAGAGCGTCAGCCTGGAGTTCGCGGAAGTGCCCGGCGGCAAATGGTCCTCGCGTGTCGCCATCGTCGAGCACAGCGGCAACCGACTGGAGGCCAGCTCGACCATGGCGCTGGACGGCACGCCGGCCCCGGCCACCGGCACTTATGCGGTGGACCGCGTGGCGGGAAAGATGCCGGCCCCCGGGGTGCTGGTGGTGCAGTTCATCTACCAGAACATTCCGCGCTCCACCCGCGTGTACACCGTCAGCGCCGACGGCAAGGTCCTGACTGAAACCGAGGCCTATTTCCGGGACGGTCAGCCGGTGCTGCGTACGGCACATTTCGATCGCGTCAGGGAGTGATGGCTTGCTCAGCCGTGGCGACCTGACGGCCCCCGTTTCGGGCGTATTGGCAAGCCGTGGCCGGCATGCGATCTTGCCGGCCACATGGCCACATGGCCACATGGCCACACGGCCACGGGGCGAAAGGATGGGAAAGGGATTTGCGTATCTGGCACTGACGGTCATCGGTGCGCTGATGCTGTGGGCAACCGGTCAGTTCGACGATGTGGCCGGTGGCACCAATTTGCGCAAGCGCGAGGCGTACTGGCAGGCGCAGGTGGATGATGCTGCATTGCAGGGCAAATCCCGTGCTGCGGTGAAAGCGTTCGCGGCCGCGCCACATTTGATGCTTCAGTGCGAGAAGACCGCTGTTGCCTCACACCTCACCGAATGCGTAGCGGACGATCCCCAGGCCAGAGGCGGTACCGCCACGCACCCGATGACGTTGCAACTGGCTTTCATGTTACAGGGCGACACCTTGCATACCTTTGCGACCAGCCCGCGATCGCCGGAGTAGTCCTGCCTGCAATCGTTGTCCTCGGCCAGCTAGTGCGACAGCATCCCGCGCTGCTGCTCTTGGGTTCGCTGCTGGGTCTGTTCCTGTGCCGCGCTTTCCGCGGCGCGCTGATGGGTGTTCCGCAGCTGCTGCATGCTTTCCGCTACCGGCCGCTGGGCGGCCTCGGCCGTATCGGTGGACGCCCGTAGCGCGGCCGGATCGTCCAGCGCTCCCTTCACCACGAAGATGTTCTGTGCTGCGGCCGCGTCGGCGGTCTGTCGGCTGAGCACCACGTGGTCCACGCGGTCCAAACCGTTCTCCCTGGCGACCACCAGCAGGCTGGCACTCAAGCGTTCGCTGGTCGCGTCGAAGCTACGCCCGTTGGCGGCATCGAGGGCGGCCACCTTGTCGCGAATCTGCTCGTGAAGGGCGCGGTCGGCCGCACTCGACAGTGGCATGTCATGCGCCCGGATGGGCAGCCCGGCGAACTCCCGGGCGGCACTGGGCACATGGGCATGCGTACTGGCGGTATGGTCGAAATGCTGCAGCGTCGGCGGCGTGGTGCTGCTGTCGTAGTAGGGCTGGGGCGCCGGCGTTCCCGCACCCAGCGTGATCCCATTCTGTTCCAGCAGGCTTTCCTGCAGGCCGAGCTGCTGCATGTTGATTGTCATGCGCACACGCCCATCCGGGGCGGGACTTAGCGCTTCGTACTGGCTGGCGCGACCGACAGCGTAGGCGCCGTAGTAGTTCGTGTAATCGGAGTTACGCCCGTGTCCAAGACGCGCTAGATCCCCTGGCTTGTCGAAGTAGTTCTCCGCCATCCCTTCAATATTTGCTGGGGAGGGAGTGATGGTCAGGTCCTGGTTAAGAGCGAGATTGCTCCGCGCTTCGTACGTCAGGCCTGGTTGATGCAACTTGATGACGTCCTTCGCTCGGCCATTGGAGAGGTAGACATCCTCCAGAGTCGCGTCGGGATTCTCCTGCCGGATCTTTCCGACCAGCGCGTTCCAGCCGGCAATGTTGGCTTCCGCCTCGTCGCGGCGATTGGTCGCGATGATGTTTCCGATTGCCCTGGTGTAGTCATGATCGGTGGAGCGTGCGGATCCAAGCTCCCTTTCAAACTGAGCATATGCCTGCGTGGTGGCTGCGTGATTGAAGCCATGCTGGATCTCATGGCCAAGCACAAAGGTCAGTTCGGCGGCGTCATGCGGCCTTTCTCCATCTGGCGCAGCTAAAGTAGCAGCGGGAAGGTTGATGGTCTTGGTGCGACCATCGTACGTGCCGCCGGCACTGACAGTTGAAGGTAGCAGGGCGAAGTGCTGGAGATGTCCCGCTCCGATTGCTGCATCGACCTGGGGTGCAAGCTGAGGCGAGCCTTCAATCACGCTACGTAGATTGGACACCTGTTCGGGTGTCACGCTTGGAGTGCGGCTAAATTCAGACAGTAGTGCTTCCGTCTCCGCGCTTAGTGTGAC
>NZ_JBFULO010000286.1:0-4954 GCF_054049855.1 Stenotrophomonas sp. P5_B8
CTCCTTGCCGGCCACCAGCGGCACCGGCCAGCCGCGCCCGTCGGGCGCCACCAGCAATGCCTCGCCGCCGGCCGGCAGCGCGCGTGCCGTGGCCCTGCCGGTGGCCAGCGCGGCGCTGCCGCCGTCATCGAGCAACCGCGCGGTCAGTGCCACGCTGCCGCCGGCCAGGACCTGCTGGCGGTCGGCCTGCAGTTGCAGTGCAAACGTACTGTTGGGTTCCAGCACCTGCACCACGTAGCGGCCCTGGGCCTGCGCACTCTGCAGCCGGTAGTTGCCCACCGCCGCACTGCTGCCGGTGCGCACCATCGCGCTGCCCTGCCCCACGCGCATGCCCGCGGCACGCAACTGCTGCGCGTCGACTACCTTGTCCACCGCCAGCACCCCGGCCGGATCGCGGACCTCCCACTGCTCCGGCGCCAATGCGCGCGCGCCCTGTACCGGGCTGACCTGGATAACCGCATCGGGGGCGGTCAGCGGCAGGTCCAGGCCACGCTGCAACGTGACGGCATCCACCATCTCCCAGTAGCTGCGGCTGCTGGCCACGAACGGGACGGGGGCGGCCAATGCCTGCGTCGGATCCAGGGCCCAGGCAAAGGTCACCGGCGCACGTTCGATGGCATCGCCGGAAAGCGGCGCGGTTTCCACGCGCGGTGCCACCTGGTCGCTGCTGCGCGCCGGCAGCAACGGCTGTGCGGCCTGCAGGGGCAGTGCCACCATCGCCGCGGCGACGGCGGCGGCAATCATCAGTCTTGACGTCATGGTGTACTCCTCACAGGGTCAGGTCGTTGCGCAGGATCGTGCCCAGGCCGAAGCACTCGCGGCGGCTCTGGTTGTGGCTCAGCGGTTCGGCGCCCTTGGTGCGCGCCTTGTCGGTGAACCACAGGCTGCCGGCGGCCTTCTGGCTGCTGCATTCCAGGAACCCATCGGAGCAGCTGTTCAACCAGTTCTGGGTGAACTCCAGGCCCACGTTCTGCGCGTAGCCACCGCAGTAGCTGTTGCTGTCCCACACCGCCGATTCCACGTCCGAGCCGACCACCACGCGGAAGGTCTTCGGCAACGCCGGCCGCCCGGCGGTGCCGTACAGATTCTGTGCGTTGTAGGTGGCCATGTGCCCCACCTGCTGCTGGCGCACGGCATCGCTCTTGTAGCCCAGCAGCCAGCCCACCGAGGTCTCGAAGGTGTTGCCGTTGAGCGCGGCATCGGCCAGCGGCGTGCCGGCCGAGGACGGCGCCAGCGCGGTGACCTTGCTGATGGTCTGGATCAGTTTTGGATAGCGGCTGTCGTAGGTGGGATTGGACAGGATCCAGCGCACCACGTTGCCGCCGTTGGAATGGGTGATCACCACCAGCCTGGTGATGCCCCGGGTGTTGATGAAGCTGGTCAATTGCCCGGCCAGGCAGCCGGCCGCTTCGGGCTTCCACATGTATTGTTCGAAATCGCAGTTCACCACCGTGTAGTTGCTGCTGTCAGGCAGCCCCTGGCGCACGGTGTCGATGATCGCCGGTTGCCAGTAGTCCGTGCGCGCATCGGTCTGTTTGCCGGTGCCGTGCACGAACGCCACCCCCACCACATCGGCCGCGTGCACGCTCCCGCACGCCAGCATCAAGCCCAGGGCGAGTCCACCGCCCGTCCTTCCCGCGTTGCTTCGCATCCGTTTTGCTCCCTTGCAGGTGATCCCCCTGATGACCGGCGCTACCGCGTTGCCATGTAGTGCATCTATCCATAGAGATATGACGAGTGATGGCGCCTTTGGCGAAACTATGTCGCGCCTCCATTGAAAACCGTGAACCAGTAGCGGGTTTCCGTTATCCAAGCGCCGGCCGTGCCGGATCTGGCCACATGACCAACGGCCACTGTCGCGGCCAGGTGAAGCTGCGATCATGCGGCTCTCCCCTCTTCGAGACCTGCCGATGCCTTCGTCCCTGCGCGCTCCTGCACTTCTGCGCCCGCTGCTGGCCACCGCCCTGCTGGCGACCCTGGCAGGCTGTGCGACGACGGCTGCGCCCGGGGCGACGGCGGTGGAAGCTTCGGTGACCACCAAGGCGACCGGCTACCTGCCGTCGGATGCCGTGCCGGACAGCCTGGCACTGGTGCCCGCACCGCCGGCGGCCGGTTCGGCCGGCTTCGCGCTGGACGAACAGGTCAGTCGCCAAGCCCGAGCGCTGCGCGGCAGCCCGCGCTTCGCGCAGGCCCATCGCGACGCCGAACTGGGCTTCCCGGCCGGTGCCAACCAGTTCTCCTGCGCCATCGACGTGGACGTGGATGCAGTGAAGACCCCGGCGTTGTACCGCCTGCTCGAGCGCAGCCGGATCGATGCCAGTGCCGCCACCCGCACGGCCAAGAAGCACTACCAGCGCGCGCGTCCGTTCATGGTCAACAACGAGCCGACCTGCTCGCCGGAAGACGAGAAGGACCTGCGCGGCAATGGCTCCTATCCGTCCGGCCACACGTCGATCGGCTGGACCTGGGCGCTGATACTGTCCGAGATCGTCCCCGATCGCGCCGACGCCATCCAGGCGCGCGGCCGCAACTACGGCGAGAGCCGCCTGGTGTGCAACGTGCACTGGCAGAGCGACATCCTGGAAGGTCGCTTCATGGGCGCCGCCGCGGTGGCACGACTGCACGACAACGCCGCGTTCAACAAGGACCTGCTGGCCGCGCGCAAGGAGATCGCCGCCGCGCGCAAGGCGGGGCTGCATTCCGCGCGGGATTGCGCGGCCGAAGAGGCGGTGTTGAAGGTGCGACCGGCGAGCGCGCTGTAACGCGACGCCTGCCGACGGCAGTGCATTACCGGTAGAGCCGACMGTTGGTCGGCTGCTCGCGCTGCTGATCGACAGCGTGCAGCGCCGAGCAACGGTCGGCGCTACCGAAGCGGCGAAATGGCGGAGGCCATCAACGAAGAACGGCGCGGATCTCTCCGCGCCGTTCCTGGTTTTTCACGACATGTGACGTTGCATCAGAACTTCGCGGTGAACTCCACGCCGAACGTGCGCGGCTCGTTGAGGAAGCCGGTGAGGTTGTTGAAGTCGATCGCGCCGACCACCCGGACCTGGTCGGTCAGGTTGCGGCCGTACACGGCCACGTCGTACTGGCCGTAATCCCAGTTGTAGCCCAGGCGCAGGCCACCTTCCAGCGACGAGCGGCCGCGGAACTCCGGCGACTCGTACAGGAAGAAGTTGACCTCGCTGCGGTAGGCCCAGTCGGTGTAGACGTACAGCTCGCTGGCATCGTTGAGCGGGAAGCCGGCACGCAGGGTCAGGTTGTGGATCCACTTCGGCGCCTGCGGCAACGGGTTGCCGTTGACCAGCGCGTAGGTGCCGCCATCGATGACCGTGGTCGGGTCGGTGATGGTGCAGCCGCCGCCGCAGATCGCCACCGCCAGGTCGCGGTCCTTGATCTCGGTGTCGTTGTAGCTGCTGCCCAAGGTGAGCAGGACGTGGTCGGTCAGGTAGGCTTCGACGTCCAGCTCCACGCCCTGGCCCAACGTCTTGTCGGCGTTGAGCAGGGTGGCGGTGTTGTTGCTGCCGCCCACCGCGATCAGCTGCTGGCCGTCGACGTTGTAGCGGAACACATTGAAGCCCAGGCGCGCGCGACGGTCGAACAGGTCGGCCTTGATGCCGGCCTCGTACGAAATCACCTTCTCCGAATCGGCCTGCGACACGCCACCGAAGGCCAACCGGCCCTGGATCGACGGTGCACGGAAGCCCTTGGCCACGCGCGCATACGCGTTGAGGTTGTCGGTGATCTTGTAGACACCGCTCAGGTCCCAGCTGACATCGTCGACATCGGTCTTGGCGATGTACGGGCCGCTCACCGGCGTACCACCGGACACGGCCTGCAGCACGCTGGCGCTGAAGTCCTTCTTGTCCTGCGTGTAACGCACGCCACCGCGCAGCTTGAAGCGCTCGGTCACGTCGAAATCGCCGGAGGCGAACGCCGCCCAGGCCTTGTTGCGCTGCTGCTGCACTGCGTGGCCGGTCTGCGGATTGCCCGGGGTCAGCGAGTCGTAGTTGAAGCTGTCGATGGTGACGTCTTCATCGAAGTAGAACACGCCGGCCTGCCAGTCCAGACGGCCCCATTCGTTGGATTCCACGCGGAATTCCTGGGTCCACTGGCGGTGGTGCGGCAGGCCATCGGCCGACTCGGACGGGAACGGGATGAAGCCCGGACCGTAGTTGCCCGCGCCAAGGAACGCCGCGCCGTAACCCCCGTCGATATCGCCATGGTTGAGCGATTCGGCGGTCTCATAGCCGGTGATCGAGTGCAGGGTCACCCGGCCCAGGTCCCACTTCAGGCGCGCGCTGCCGCCCCAGGTTTCCAGGTCGGAGAAGTTCTGGCCATCGGTGGCTACTTCATCGCGGTCGAAGTTCTCGACCAGCTGGTTGGTGCCCGGCTTGATGATGTTGGCGCGGAACAGCCGTGYGGTGCCGTTGAGTTTGCGCTTGTGCAGGTTGAACAGCGCTTCCACGTCGTCGCCTTCGTACAGGAACTGCACGCGTGCGGCGGCCTCGTCGTAGCCTTCAAAACCCTGTGCCGGTGCGTTGGCACGGGTGTTGGTGACCCAGTCGTCGCGGCGCTGGTACAGCGCCGACACACGTGCCGACCAGCGGTCGGTCAGCGGGCCACCGAAGGCGCCCTGCGTGTTCCAGGTGTTGTAGCTGCCGTAGGCCACCTTGATGTAACCGTCGGCGTCCTGCGACGGGCGCGCCGAATCGAACTTGACCACGCCGGCCGGCGTGTTGCGCCCGAACAGCGTGCCCTGCGGGCCGCGCAGCACTTCCACGCCGGCCAGGTCGAACAGCGGGAAGCCCTTCAACAGCGGGCTTTCCTGCACTACGTCGTCATACACCAGCGACACCGGCTGCGAGGCATTCAGATCGAAATCGGTGTTGCCCAGGCCGCGGATGTAGAAGCGCGGGAAGGCACGACCGTAGGACGATTCGATGTTCAGGCT
>NZ_JBFULO010000287.1:0-4935 GCF_054049855.1 Stenotrophomonas sp. P5_B8
ACGCCGAAGCGCGCGGCCACCTTCTCCACGATCTTGGCCAGCCACTTGCCGGCTTCCTTCGGGGTCAGCCCGATCATCACCCCGCCGCCGCTGGCCACGCGCCCGGCCAGCTCGGCCGACAGGTGGCGCATCACTTCGGCGGTGAAGCCGCGGGTCACGTAATAGCCGGTCTCACTGGCATCGTCCTTGCCCGAGTTGCCGCCCAGGGCAAACACCTCCAGGCAGGCATGGCGGGTGCTGAGCTCACGCAGGTCGAAGCCTTCGCTGCGGGCCACGTCGGCCACCGAGCGCATCATGATCGTGGTCGACACCGGCAGCTCGATGAACAACGAGGTGAAACCGAACGCACCACCGACCGCGCCGCTGGTGGCCGCTGCCAGCTTGTGCCAGCGCGTGGAGGCGGTCTTGCCGGGCGTATTGTCCATGCTCCACAAGGCCGCCTGGGCGGACTTGAACAGCGCCGCCTCAACCGCGCCGTGGATGCGCCGGGACACCACGTTCGGCAGCTTCTTTACCGCAAACTCCAGCGGCGAGCCGATCAGGTTGGCCATCTTGGCGGTGAGCGTGGGCGATTCCAGCAGCGCGACGGCGCGCTGCAGGTCGGCCCAGTCCTGCGAGGTGGGCAGGATCTGCGTTTCCAGCGGGGGTGGCGTGCTGCGGGAGATGGCGTTCATGGCCCGGATCATAGCGCCGGTGGGTTGAACGGAATGTGCGTTTCCCTCTCCCGCCGCCATCACGGCTGGATCAGGCCGGCAGGCCTGCCAGGGTGCCCATGAACTGCCGGTAGTGGCGCAGTTCGTCGATCGAGTCGTGCACATCGCTCAGCGCGGTATGGCTGGCGGTTTTGCCGACGCCAGCGGCAACACTGGGCGCCCAGCGCTTGGCCAGTTCCTTGATCGTGGATACGTCCAGGTTGCGGTAATGGAAGTATCGCTCCAGCCGGGGCATTTCACGGTGCAGGAAGCGCCGATCCTGGCAGATCGAGTTGCCGCACATCGGCGATGCACCGGCCTTGATCCACTGCGACAGGAAGTTCACGGTCTGCGCTTCGGCCTGGCCCAGGCTCACCTGGCTGTCGACCACGCGCTGCCACAGACCGGAGCGACGGTGCTGGGTGCGGTTCCACTCGTCCATCGCCTCCAGGCGCTCCACCGGATGGTGGATGGCGAACTCGGGGCCTTCGGCCAGCACGTTCAACTGCGCATCGGTCACCACCGTGGCGATCTCGATGATCGAATCGTTGTCAGTATCCAGGCCGGTCATTTCCAGATCGATCCAGATCAGTCGCTCGCCTTCTGCGCCGTTGTCGGCCATGTTCACGCCTTGTGCAAGGGTCGGCGCCGCAGCACCGACCGGGGATGGAGGGGCGTCATGATACCGCCATCGCGTCGTCGTCCCGTCGCGACAGGCTGCGCTATTCCAGCAGCAGGGGCGGCTTGCCGCGCTTGGCGCGGAAGTAATTGGTCAGCCGCGTGCTGGCCTGCTTGGCCAGCACCCCGCCGTGGATCTCCACACGATGGTTGTGGCGGGCATCGCCGAGCAGGTCGAACACGCTGCCGCAGGCGCCGGTCTTGGGGTCACTGGCCGCGTACACCAACCGTGCCACGCGGGCGTGCACGATCGCCATCGCGCACATCGCGCACGGCTCCAGGGTCACATACAGCGTGCTGCCGATCAGGCGGTGGTTGGCGATCGCCCTGCCCGCCTGGCGCATCGCCACGATTTCGGCATGCGCGCTGGGATCGTGGTCGGCGATGTTGAGGTTCCAGCCCTCGCCCAGCACCTGGCCATCGGCGCCGACCAGCAGTGCGCCGACCGGGATTTCGTTGAATTCCTGCTCGGCGCGTTCGGCCAGCGCCAGCGCATGGCGCATCCAGTGTTCGTCCTGGTCGTGCACCGGCACGCCCAGCGGCGGCGGTGCCGGCAGGGACTCAACCATGGCCGTCGGCCTTGCGCACAAACGCCTCGAACGCGGCCAAGGTCGCTTCGCTGACATGGTGCTCGATACCCTCGGCATCGCGTCGGGCCGAGTCGGCATCCACGCCCAGCGCCAGCAGAAAGCGCTCCACGGTCTGGTGGCGGGCGCGCATTTCCACCGCCAACTGCTCGCCGGCCGGGGTGAGAAATACCCCGCGGTAGGGCCGCTGCACCGCCCAACCTTCCTTGACCAGGCGTTTGAGCGCCTTGGCCACGGTCGGCTGGGCCACGCCGAGCCGGGTGGCGATATCCACCTGGCGCGCCTCGCGACCGTCGGCGATCAGGTCGGCGATCAGCTCGACATAATCCTCGACCAGCTCCGAGCGACGCGCCTCGCGCACCTGCACGAAGCCCTCAACGTGGACCTGGGCATCGATCAAGGGCGAGATTTTGCGCGAGGAAGCGGGCATCGGAACTCCAGCGGGCGGCCAGCGGCGACTATGGCAGCAAGGCGCTCAGTTTACCGCACCCCGGCCCGCCGGCCGTGGCCGGGTCCGCTTGGGTCGCGCACGGGCCACCCGGTTGCCGGTTCGCGCGTGCGGTGCACGCGCCGTCCGGGCTACGGCTCAGCGAATCCGGCGCTGTAGCGCCGTCTCCAGCAGCACCTCGCCATCGAGGTTGCGCGCCACCAACGTGCCGCCGTGCGCGCGGGCGAACTCGCTGGCGATGAACAAGCCCAGGCCGAGGCCGCGGCTGTCGTGGAAACTGGCTTTGAACGGCTCGAACAAGCGCGGCAGCAGTTCGTCGGGAATCCGCCCGGCGTTGCGCACCTGCAGCCGCAGCGGCTCGTGCCCGGCGCCGTGCAGGCTCACTTGCACCGGCGCATCGCCGCCGTGCAGCACCGCGTTGCCGATCAGGTTGGACAACAGCTGCGCCAGCCGGTCCGGATCGCCCTGCAGGCGCGTGTCGCCGTCCAGCTGCAGCTCGATGCGTGCCTGCGGGTGGGCGCGTGCGATCTCGGCCACCACCACGGCAGCGACCTCGCCAACGTCGCACTCGTCGCAGTTCAGGCGCAGCCCCCCGGTCCGTATCTTGGAGAAATCCAGCAACTGCTCGACCATCCGCGCCATCCGCTGGGCACTGTTCTCCAGGTGGCCCAGCGTGCGCTGCACGCCGCTGTCGGCCGGCAGGTCCAGCGCGAGCTTGTCCGCACACAGCAGGATCGAGGCCAGCGGCGTGCGCAGGTCGTGGGTGAGTACGGCCATCATCGTTTCATTGAGTTTCAGCGCGTGTTCCAGGTCGTGGTTGCGCGCCTTCAACAGCTGCTTCTGCTGGTACAACTCGATGAAGACGTTGACCTTGCTCATGATCACCTGCGGCTCGATCGGCTTGTGCAGGAAATCCACCGCGCCGGTTTCGTAGCCCTTGAACGCGCGCACCGGATCGTTCGGCGAGGCGGTCAGGAAAATGATCGGCACATCGCGGCTGCGCTGCGAGCCGCGCATCAGTTCGGCCAGCGAGAACCCATCGATCTCGGGCATGTGCACATCCAGCAGCGCCAGCGCCACGTCGTGCTGCAGCAGCAGTTCCAACGCTTCGGCGCCGGAGGCGGCGCACAGGATATTCAGGCCCTCCCGGCGCAGCAGCGCTTCCATCGCCACCAGGTTCTGCGGCACGTCATCGACGATCAGCAGGTTCACGCGGTCATCGGCAGT
This sequence comes from Stenotrophomonas sp. P5_B8, assembly GCF_054049855.1. Taxonomy (NCBI): domain Bacteria; kingdom Pseudomonadati; phylum Pseudomonadota; class Gammaproteobacteria; order Lysobacterales; family Lysobacteraceae; genus Stenotrophomonas; species Stenotrophomonas sp. P5_B8. Next base: position 3,633 of record NZ_JBFULO010000287.1, read on the forward strand.
CGCCCTGGCGGGGTCGATCAGGTTCATCGGATAAGGCCTTTCATGCGCAAGCACAGGGAAGTAAGCGGAAGCACTGCATCGGCGCCAGCGTGGGCCAGTGCCGAGGCAGGCATCAAGGAGGAATAGGCATCGTCGGGCGACTGGATCCAGGCCTGGCCGCCGGCGTGGCGCACCGCAGCCACGCCTTCGCTGCCGTCGGCGCTGGCGCCGGTGAGCAGGATCGCCAGCACGCCGCTGCCGAACACGTCGGCGGCACTTTCAAACAGCGGGTCGATCGCCGGGCGCGAGAACAGCACCGGCGCATCGACGGACAGGGCCAGGGTGTCGCGGTCTTCCACCAGCAGGTGGTAATCCGGCGGCGCGAAGGTCACCGTGCCGGGGCGCAGCGGCTGCTTGTCCTCGGCCTCGCGCACCGGCAACGGGCAGCGCAGGTCGAGCAGGTCGGCGATGCGGCTGGGGCGATCGCGCGGCAGGTGCAGCACCACCAGGATCGGCATCGCCAGGTCGGCCGGCACCGCTTCGAGAAGCGCCTGCAAGGCGCTGACGCCGCCGGCCGAGGCGCCGACCACGATCACGTCGAAATGTTGCCGATGCGGCACGGCGCTCATCAGGCCAGCTTCCGGTACAGGCGCTGCTCGCGCGCGCAGGCTTCGAAATCGTTGGCGTGCGCGCCGAACTGCAGCGATTCCTTGCCGCCCAGGCCGAGGAAGCCGCGGTGCACCAGCGCCTCATGGAACAGCCCGATAGCCCGGTCCTGCAACGCGCGCTGGAAATAGATCAGCACGTTGCGGCAGGACACCAGGTGCACCTCGGAGAACACCGTGTCGGTGGCCAGGCTGTGATCGGCGAAGACGATGTTGCGCTTCAGGCGGCGGTCGAACACGACGCTGCCGTAGCCGCTGGTGTAGTAGTCCGACAGCGAGCCGGTGCCGCCGGCGGCCAGGTAGTTGCGGCTGAACTGCGCGGTGCGCTCCAACGGGAACGCGCCGGATTCGGCGGCCTGCAGCGCATCGGGATTGATGTCGGTGGCATAGAGGATGGACCGGTCCAGCAGTCCCTCTTCCTGCAGCAGGATCGCCATCGACCACACTTCTTCGCCCGTGCTGCAGCCGGCAATCCACAGCTTGATGGACGGATAGGTGCGCAGCACCGGCATCGCGTGCTCGCGCAGCACCTTGAAATACGCCGGGTCGCGGAACATCTCCGAGACCTGCACGGTGAAGTACTGCATCGCCTGGGCGAAGGTCTCCGGCTCATGCAGCAGGCGGTGCTGCAGCTCGCCCATGGTGGCGCAGTCGAAACG
>NZ_JBFULO010000288.1:0-4915 GCF_054049855.1 Stenotrophomonas sp. P5_B8
CTACACGCTTAGGTCTGATCGATACCGGAGCCTCGTCCGCCCCGGTCGACGAAGTGTCGCCCAWCGCCACGCTGCATCGGCCCGGCAGCGTCCGCCTGCTCTCGCTGGATGCCCACGGCAGAGTCCTCGACTGGATCAACTGGCAGGATGCGGCCTGCCTCTACGCCCGTGATGCCGTCGCCTGGACCCTGGGCGATCCCTGCCTGCACATCCATGGGGGCATCAGCCGCCTGACCGGTACGCGCAGCGGCATGGACCTGCACCCGATCATCGCCGCGCGCGGCCACGCCCGTTCACGGTCACTCGATCCCACCCCCAATTTGTCCAACCAGGCGCTGTTCGCCCGCGATGCGCACCTGTGCCTGTACTGCGGCCAACAGTTCCACCGCCCCCAACTGACCCGCGACCACGTCATGCCGATCTCCAAGGGCGGGCTGGATGTCTGGGAGAACGTGGTCAGCGCCTGCTTCCACTGCAACTCGCGCAAGAGCGACCGCACCCCGCAGCAGGCCGGCATGCCGCTGCTGGCGGTGCCGTACCGGCCCAGCTGGATCGAGCACATGATCCTGTCCAACCGCAACATCCTGGCCGACCAGATGGCGTTCCTGCGGGCACAGCTGCCCAAACGCTCCAAACTGGCCGCCTAGCCTGCGACCAACTGACGCAGGCACCGTCACCGTTTAGTCACTGAAAAGGCGGTTTGCTTGCCCCACCCGTATTTGGGGGGGAAAATAGGCGCTCAGAAGAAGCGCGATAAACATGATCGATTCCGCACGCTATCCCCGCCTGTCGCGCATCCAGWCACCGGATGACCTGCGCAGGTTCGACGAGTCCGAACTCCCCGCCATYGCGGATGAACTGCGTGCCTACCTGATCGAATCGGTCGGCAAGAGTGGCGGCCATTTCGGCGCCGGGCTGGGCGTGATCGAACTGACCGTCGCGCTGCACTACCTGTACCAGACCCCGGTCGACCAGCTGGTCTGGGACGTGGGTCACCAGACCTACCCGCACAAGATCCTTACCGGCCGCCGCGACGAGATCCATACCGTCAAGCAGAAGGACGGCGTGGCGCCGTTCCCCAAGCGCGAGGAAAGCGAATTCGACACGTTCGGCGTCGGCCATTCCTCGACCTCGATCTCGGCCGCGCTCGGCATGGCCATCGCGCGCCAGCAGCAGGGCGACGACCGCAAGGTGGTGGCGGTGATCGGCGACGGCGCGATGACCGCCGGCATGGCCTACGAGGCGCTCAACCATGCCGGTGGCATGGACAGCGAACCGAACCTGTTGGTGATCCTCAACGACAACAACATGTCCATCTCCGAGGCCGTCGGCGGGCTGACCAAGATGCTCGGCCGCGCCACCGGTAGCCGCACGCTCAACGCGCTGCGCGAAGGCGGCAAGAAGATCCTCGGCGACAAGAAGAACAACCCCACCGCGCGTTTCGTCAAGCGCTGGGAAGAACACTGGAAGGGCATGTTCGTGCCGTCCACGTTCTTCGAGGAGATGGGCTTCCACTACACCGGCCCGATCGACGGCCACGATGTGCCGGCACTGGTGGCCACGCTGAAGACGCTCAAGGGCCTCAAGGGCCTCAAGCTGCTCCACGTGATGACCACCAAGGGCAAAGGGTATGAGCGCGCCGAGGGCGACCAGATCGGCTACCACGCCGTCGGCCCGTTCGATCCGGACAAGGGCCTGGTCTCCAAGGGCGGCGCCAAGAAGCCAACCTACACCGATGTGTTCAGCGACTGGCTGTGCGATGCCGCCGCCGCCGAACCCAAGCTGATGGGCATCACCCCGGCGATGCGCGAAGGCTCGGGCCTGGTGCGTTTCAGCAAGGAATACCCGGAGCGCTACTTCGACGTGGCCATCGCCGAGCAGCATGCAGTGACGTTGGCGGCGGGCATGGCCACCCAGGGCGCCAAGCCGGTGGTGGCGATCTATTCCACCTTCCTGCAGCGCGCGTATGACCAGTTGGTCCACGACGTGGCGGTGCAGCAACTGGACGTGCTGTTCGCGATCGATCGCGCCGGCGTCGTCGGGCCCGATGGCGCCACCCACGCGGGCAACCTCGACCTGAGCTTCCTGCGCTGCGTGCCGCACATGGTGGTGATGGCCCCGGCCGATGAAGCCGAATGCCGACAGATGCTGAGCACCGGCCTGCGTTACGCCGGTCCGGCCGCGGTGCGCTATCCGCGCGGCAGCGGCACCGGCGTGGCCGCCGGCACCGACCTGTCCACGCTGGAGATCGGCAAGGCCGACCTGCGCGTGCAGGGCAGCCGAGTGGCGCTGCTTGCCTTCGGCAGCACCGTGCCGGCCGCCGAAGCGGTGGGTCGCGAACTGGGCCTGAGCGTGGTCAACATGCGCTTCATCAAGCCGCTCGACCGCACCCTGCTGCTCGAACTCGCGCGCACCCACGATGGCTTTGTCACCATCGAAGACAACGTGGTGGCCGGTGGCGCCGGCTCCGGCGTGGCCGAGCTGTTCAATGCCGAGGACGTGCTCAAGTCGATCCTGCACCTGGGCCTGCCCGACAGCTTCCAGCACCATGCCAGCCGCGAAGACCTGCTTGCCGAAGCCGGTATCGATGCGGTCGGCATCCGCGCGGCGGTGCTCAAGCGCTGGCCGGCGCTGGCCGGGCAGTCCCATCCGCTCAGCGCTGCGGGCTGAGGTACGGCAGCCGACCAACGGTCGGCTCTACGCGGAACGAGCAGCCGACCAACGGTCGGCTCTACGCGGAACGAGCAGCCGACCAACGGTCGGCTCTACGCGGAACGAGCGGTCGACCTGCGGTGGGGTCGATGCCCGACGTCGAAAGGCCGCGTCCCATCGACGCGGCCTCCTGGTTTGCGGTCTGTCCTGCGCCGCGCTGGCTTCAGCCGTAGCGCACCGCCTCCACGTAGGCCCCGCTCGCCTCCACCCGCACCGAACTGCGGTGGCCGGTCTCGGCGTGGTGCAGGCGCGCCAGCGCATCGGCGAAATCAAAGGCCTTTGCGCTGTCGTTGAAACGGAACGACTCCAGCTTGTCCGGATGCAGCACCCGCCACAGGCGGTGTTCCAGTTGCAGGCGGATCAACATGCGGTGCTCTCTCCATGAGGCGGCATATCGGGCGAGGCCGGCGCCCGCCATCGCGACGGACGCTGCCCCTGTCATTGGTGAAGCCGGGACTTCCCGCTCCGGACAATACCCAATCAAAAGTGTGATCTGTATCAGATTTTTCTGATTTAGCGCATCACTTGAACCAGACGGATCAATTGACTTGGAATTGGCCGCGGCAGCCGCCGTCCACCCAGACGCCCGTCCGGTCCCAGCCCCAAGTGCGCCCCTCGATGCAGGCAGTGCGCGAGGTCTGGCGCACCAGTCGCGCGTCCCGACGGACGTTGGCAACACAGCGCTGACGGCGATGATCGTTGGAATCGCAGGTCAGGATCTGGCCGCGACCGCCGCCATTGTTGCCCCAGCCGCCGCCACCGCCGCCATTCCAATGACCACCGCGGCCGCCTTCGGCGATGAACTCGGCCCGGCAGCCCTGGGTCACCCAGACGCCGCCACGGGCCTGGCCCCAGGTCTGGCCCTCCACGCAGGGCGTCCCCGAAATCTGCCGCACCAGGCGTGCGCGTCCCTCCAGCGGACACTGCTGGGTGCGGCCCTTGTTCGACTCGCAGCGCACCGGCCCGCTGTTGTACCCGTCATCGCGATAGCGGTCGTACTGCTGCGCGTGCGCGGTGGCGCCCAACAGCAGCATAGAGGGCAGCAGCGCCCACAGCCATTTGTGCTTTCCGTGCCCCATTGCCTTGCTCCTCATGCCTGCCTCATAACCGTGTGTGGTGGTGGCGCACAGGATGTGGCAAAGCGCCCACGCGCGACATAGGCCGAAAGTCGCTGATTTCATGCCCTATTTAGGTAACCGACGCTTACCTGACTGGGGGTGCCTGGGCTAGGTCACATCCGATTTGCGCCGCCACCGGGCCAGAGCTAGCGCGCGACGGTCTCTACATCGCTGCGCATTTCCGCCAGCATCTCCGCGACCGAGCCCGCCACCAACATTCGCTGCGCCGTCGCCGCGCTCTCTGCCGCGCGCGCGAACATCCCCTGTTCGTGGACCTGCACTGCCGCACGCCAGTCAGGGGTGCACAGTGCGTCGGYCAGGTCGGCCGCATCGCGCAACGCCAGGTTGGCGCCCTCCCCTGCCGGGGGCATCACGTGCGCCGCATCGCCAATCAGGGTCACCGCGCTGCGGTGGTCCCAACGGTGCCCGACCGGCAGCATGTGGATCGGCCACGGCCGCACTGCGGCGTCGGCCTCGGCGATCAGACGGCGCAGGTCCGGGTGCCAGTCCGCGAAATGCGCAAGCAGGCTCTCCCGCGTTTCCCGGGGTGCGGGTGCACCGTCGGCGAGTACCTGCGGCAGCGAGGCATACACGCGCACCCGGGCGTCGGCGTTGCGCTGGGCGAACAGCGTCCGCGCACCGCCCTTGGCGACCAGCGTGCCCCGTCCTACCAGCGCCGCCAGCTGCGGATGGTCCACCTCCACGTTGTGCAGCGACAGCTCGTACAGACTGATGCCGGCGTGCCGGGGCCGCACGTCGGTGAGCAGCGGGCGCAGCCTGGACCAGGCACCGTCGGCGCCCACGGCCAGATCGAAACGCTCGATCACCGCGTTGCCGAACTCCAGCACGACCTCCTTCCCGTCGACCACCGCCTCGCGCAGTGCGTGGCCCCAGCGCACGCAATCGGCCGGCAATGCGCCCAGCAGCAGGTCGCGCAGGTGGCCGCGGTCAATCTCCGGACGGTCGCCCTCCAGACCGTCGTCGTCCAGCAGCAGCCGGCCCTGCGCGTCGAACATGCGCAGGCCCTGGTCCTCATAGCGCGCCAGCTGTTGGAAGCGCTCGAACAGCCCGGCGCTGCGCAGCGC
>NZ_JBFULO010000289.1:0-4905 GCF_054049855.1 Stenotrophomonas sp. P5_B8
CGATTACACCCTGCTGTCGCCGCTGATCCTGGGCCGCATGGAAGTCATCAAGTCCTCCGAAGCGCGCCTGACCGAAGGCAGCCTGGGCGGCACCATCCTGATGCACACCCGCCAGCCGCTGGACATGCGCGCCAACGAAGTGGCCGCCTCGGTGGGCTACAGCTACAGCGACCAGGCCAGCAAGGGCAAGCCGAACGCCTCGGCGATCTACAGCTGGAAGAACAACGACGAAACCTTCGGCGTGAACGTCGCCGCGCAGCATTATGAAGAGCGCGTGGATCGCCAGGGCATGGAAGTGTTCGGCTACGCCAAGGCGTCCACCTTCACCAATGCGCCGGGCGTGGACCCGAACGCGGACGTGCCCAACTCGGTCAACGCCGCGTGGTTCCAGCAGGACCGCAAGCGCGACAGCGCCGTGGTCAACCTGCAGTTCAAGCCGAGCGAGGAACTCGAGTTCAACCTGAGCGGCCTGTACATCAAGGAAAACTTCGACAACTACAACCAGTCGATGTACTCCTTCCTGACCTGGAACCCGGGTACCGTCGGTGCGGTCAACCAGCTCGGCGACGTGCGCAACGGCGTGGTCAACAGCGGCCACTCCAACGCCAGCGCGACGGCCAACAGCGGCACGGTGATCTACGACAACAACGTGCGCGAATCCGAAGTGACCACCAAGGGCCTGGACCTGCGTGGCGCCTGGAAGGGCGATGGCTGGGGCATCAGCGGCCAGGTGGGCCAGAGCAAGTCCGAGAACAAGGACCTGGCCCAGTACTTCATCGAACCGTTCTACAACGGCGGCTTCAGCTGGAACCTGGACAAGGGCATCACCTTCGACAACGCCGAGGCCGCGCGCAACCCGGCCAACTGGGGTTCGGCCGGTGGCTGGTTCGGCAACAACGGCATCTTCTCCACCGACAGCAAGGACACCTACGCACAGCTGGACTTCAACGTGCAGTTCGACAGCATCTTCAACCAGCTGCAGTTCGGCGTGCGCCACGGCAAGCATGAAGAGAGCTTCGACCTGAACGTATATGGCGGCGTGCGTCCGGGCACCCTGGCCGACGTGGGCACCATCGGGCTGACCGACATCCAGGGCTTCAGCGACGGCCACGGCCGCCACGTGCAGGTTGGCCGCGACAACGTGCTGAACTGGGTCAAGGGCAGCCCGCTGGATTACGCCAACCCCGATCCGGCCAGCTACCTCAACAACAGCTGGGCACTGGAACAGACCAACAACGCGGCCTACGCGCAGTTGAACTTCTCCAACGGCCCGGTGCGCGGCAACGTCGGCGTGCGTTATGTCGATTCCAAGACCGCAGGCAGCGGCTTCGTCTACGGCGGCACGCCGACCCTGACCGACCTGGACAGCAAGTGGCAGACCCAGACCAGGAAGGAAGATTTCCTGCTGCCGTCGGTCAACCTGGTCTATGACACCTCCAGCGACTGGGTGTTCCGCTTCGGCGCGAGCAAGGTCATTGCCTGGGCGCCGTACAACCAGATGGTGAACAACACCTTCCTCAACGACACCACGCTCACCGGCAGTGGCGGCAATGCGGCACTGTCCCCGTACGAGTCCTGGAACTACAACCTGTCGGCCGAGTACTACTTCGCCCCGCAGTCGGTGGTGGCCTGGTCGCTGTTCTACAAGAAGATCGACAACTACATCGACACCAGCGCGGTCACCGAGCGCCAGTACAACTCGATCCGCGACACCTCGCCGGCCACCTGGGCCAACATCGTAGGCACCAACGGCTGCGCCGCCGACGGCTACTGCGACTACAGCATCCAGCGTCCGCGCAATGCCGGTAGCGGCCACATCAAGGGCTTCAACATCAGCTTCCAGCAGCCCTTCGGTGAAAGCGGCTTCGGCCTGACGGCGAACTACACCTACGCCAACGGCGAGAACAACTCCGGTGATCCGCTGCCGTACCAGTCGCGCAACTCGATCGCGCTCAGCCCGTACTTCGAAAAGGGCCCGATCAATGCACGCCTGACCTACAACTGGCGTGACAGCTACCTGGCCGGCGGCTACGTCGCAGGCTCGGCACCGGCCAGCGTGGACGACTACGCCGAGCTCGGCGCCAGCTTCGGCTACACCTTCACCGAGAACTGGTCGCTGACGCTGGACGCGCAGAACCTGCTCAACGAAGAGTATTTCCAGTACCTCGGCGACAAGGACCACCTGGCCTCGCGCTATAAGAGCGGCCGCCGCTACATGGCTACGGTGCACTTCAAGTTCTGATTGCCATAGCACTATGCTGCACACCTGAAACGGGCCCGGATCTCCGGGCCCGTTTTCACAGGTGGAACCCGATTCGCAACACAGGAATGACCCGATGCATACCCGCACCCGTCGTACCTCGCTGTCACTGCTCTCCTTCGCATTGGCCCTGTCCCTGGCACCGCTCGCGCAGGCCGCCGATGCCCCGGCCACTGCTGGCCCCCGCGCCATGGCCGGCCCACTGCCGTTGATGCCGGCGCCGGCCAAGGTCGAACGCCTCGACGGCAGCGGCTTCAGCGCGGTCGCCGGCACCCCGGTGTGGGCCAAGGGCGAGGCCGCGCAACGCGTGGCTACCCAGTTCACTACGTTGCTGCACGACAGCGGCGGCCCGGTGCTGAACGTGGCCGGCACGCGCGGCGGCAACGGCATCCACTTCGTGTTGAACCGCACGCTCAAGACCGGCGCCGAAGGCTACCAGCTGCGCTCGGGCCGCGACGGCGTGACCGTGCAGGCAGCTACCGAGGCCGGCCTGTTCTACGGTGCAGCCACCCTGTCGCAACTGCTCAGTGGCGGCAGCAACGGCGTCCTGCCGGCGCTGCGCATCGACGATGCACCGCGTTTCAGCTGGCGTGGCCTGATGCTCGATTCGGCGCGCCACTTCCAGAGCCTGGACGAGATCAAGCGCGTGCTCGACGCGATGGCCGAACAGAAGCTCAATACCTTCCACTGGCATCTCACCGATGACCAGGGCTGGCGCATGGAGATCAAGCGCTATCCCAAACTGACCGGGATCGGCAGCTGTCGTATTCCGGCCGGCGATGGTGGCCGCGATCCRGTCACCGGCGCCGAACGCCCGTATTGCGGCTTCTATACCCAGGACCAGATCCGCGACGTGATCGCCTATGCCGCCGCCCGGCATATCCAGGTGATCCCGGAAATCGACGTGCCCGGCCACGCCACCGCCGCGATCGCCGCCTATCCCGAACTGGGCACGCTGTACACGCCGCTGAAGCCGCTCAGCGAATGGGGCGTGTTCCCCAACCTGTTCAACACCGAGGAAAGCACCTTCACCTTCCTGGAAAACGTGCTGGAAGAAGTGATCACCCTGTTCCCGGCCAGGTACGTGCACGTCGGCGGCGACGAGGCCGTCAAGGACCAGTGGGAAGCCTCGGCACGCGTGCAGGCGCGCATGCGCGAGGTTGGCGCAGGCAATGAAATGGAGATGCAGAGCCACCTCATCAAACGCCTGGAGACCTTCCTGGAGCAGCACGACCGGCGCCTGATCGGCTGGGATGAAATCCTTGAAGGCGGGTTGCCGCCGGAGGCCACGGTGATGTCCTGGCGCGGCACCGAAGGCGGCCTGAAAGCCGCCAGCGAAGGCCACGACGTGGTGATGTCGCCGGTCACCGATATGTACATGGACTACCTGCAGACCCACTCGCCCAACGAACCGCCGGGCCGCCCGCTGTCCACGCCGCTGGGGCGCGTGTATGGCTTCGAGCCGGTGCCCGAGGCGTTGGCCAAGGACAAGCAGCAGCATATCCTCGGCCTGCAGGCCAACATGTTCACCGAGCACACGCGCAGCTACGCGCGCCTGCAGCACAACCTGTTCCCGCGTTTGGCCGCCGTGGCCGAAACCGGCTGGTCGCCGCGCGAGCGCCGCGACTACGCCGATTTCCTGGCACGCCTGCCGAGCCAGCTGCAGCGCTGGCAGGCCATGGGCATCGCCTACGCGCAGACGCCGCTGCAGGTGGAACTGGACAGCCATGACGACCGCAAGGCCGGCACCGCCACGCTGGCACTGCGCACGCCGCTGGGCTATGACATCCACTACAGCACCGATGGCAGCGCGGTCACCGCGCAGTCGCCGCGCTACACCACGCCGCTGACCCAGCCGTTGCCGATCACCCTGCAGGCGGCCACGTTCTTCGACGGCAAGGCATTGGCCAGCGCGGCCAGTCGCTTCGACATCACCGCCACGTCGCTGCTGAGCCGCAGCGACGAGCAGCTGGCGATGTGCCCGGGCGAAGGCAAGCTGCTGCTGCGGCTGGAAGACGATGGCCCGGCCGATGGCCCGCGCGCGATCTTCAACGTCAATATCTTCAACCCGTGCTGGTTGTGGAAGGACGCCGATGTCGACGGCATCGCCAAAGTGCGCGTGCGTGCCGGCCAGATTCCGTATTACTTCCAGCTGGCGCACGACGAACCGCAGCGGAAGTTCAGCCCCGCACGCAGTGCGCATGGCGAGATGGACGTGCTCAACGGAACCTGCGATGGCACGCCGCTGGCGACGGTGAAGCTGCCCGCCAAGCCCGGTACGGATGGGTTCATCACGTTGGAAGCCGCGCTGCCGCGGTCGGTGAAGGGGACGCAGGATCTGTGCGTGCGCTTTACCGGGGATACGCGGCCGACGATGTGGGTGCTGGATGCGTTGACGCTGGTGCCGCGCTGAGGTTGCCGGCCAGCGGCCGGCATTACCGGTCTTGCGTTGCCTGGTTGCCGGCCAGCGGCCGGCATTACCGGTCTTGCGTTGCCTGGTTGCCGGCCATGGGCCGGCATTACCGGTCTGGCGTTGCCTGGTTGCCGGCCAGCGGCCGGCACTACCGGTCTTGCGTCGCTTGGTTGCCGGCCAGCGGCCGGCACTACCGGTCTTGCGTCGCTTGGTTGCCGGCCAGCGGCCGGCA
>NZ_JBFULO010000290.1:0-4898 GCF_054049855.1 Stenotrophomonas sp. P5_B8
TCCTCATGGCCATCGCTTTTGAACAGTTCGCCCAGGCGCTGCTTGGCACGCTGCGTGGCCGGCGCATCGGCATCGGCGGTGCGCGCGGCCTGGCGCTCCTCGCGCCGGGCCTGCTGCGCGGCCACGGCCGCGGCGTCGGCGGCCACGGTCACGCCGCGGGTGTGGCCGAACAGCGTGTCGTAGCAGGCCAGGCGCGCCGCGTCGGTATCGACCAGCGCGCAGGCTTCCGGCGAGGCCGGGGTCGGTGCGGCTTCCTGCGCCGCCAGCGGCAAGCTGGGGCTGGCCAGGGCCAAGGCGGTGAACAGGGCGGAGCGGGGGCGAAGGAGGGTCATGAAAGCAGGCCAGGTGGCAAAATGAATGGGGTAGCGGGACAGTGTGGCCGCTGGCGGCCGTTCCTGCCAGCGCAACCGTGTGGTTCTCCCCGGGCGTTATGCCCGGCCATGGCGTGCGCAGAATGTGAAAACAGGCTGTTCAGACCAGCCAGGCGAACGCGAACAGCCCGAGCATGGCCACCACCAGCGCCATTTTCAGCGCCACCCCGAGCAGGATGCCCAGCCAGGTGGCGAAGCCCACCTTGGTCGAACGCCCCAGTTCACGGGTGTGCCAGTACTCGCCGGCCAGCGCGCCGAGCAGTGGCCCGGCCAGCAGCCCGATCGGCATGAAGAACAGCCCGACGATGCTGCCGATGAACGTGCCCCACAGCGCCTTGCCGCTCGCCCCGACCCGTTTGGCCCCGACCACGGTGGCCAGGATGTCCACCGCGAAGGAGAGCAGGGTGAGGATCCCCAGCAGGGTCAGTGGCAGCCAGCCCACGTGGACGAAGCCATCGGCCCAGGCCGCCAGCAGCAGCCCGGCGAAGACCAGGGGGATGCCGGGCAGGGCCGGCAGCACGATCCCTGCGATACCGACCAGCACCAGCAGGACGGCTAGCAGGTTAAAGATGAATGAAGGGTCCATGCTATTCCGTATGGTAGGGGAAATGGGGTTGACAACCGAAAGTATTTGCCAGTTGATTTTTCGTTTTGCTCGGGTTAAGTTGCAGATGCTGAGCTTGGCAAGGTCACCGTGGATCGTGGCCTGATGATGGTAGATCTTCCAGATCCGCTGCATCGATGCACCTCGCTTCCCCCTTGCTGTCAGCCRCCTCTAAGGGCGTATCCAACAACAAGACTGTTAGGGAGTAGCAGAGATGGCAGAGAAGGGCACCGTCAAGTGGTTCAATGACGCCAAGGGTTTCGGTTTCATCAGCCGTGAGAGCGGCGAAGACGTGTTCGTGCACTTCCGCGCGATCGAATCCCAGGGCTTCAAGAGCCTGAAGGAAGGTCAAGCGGTCGAGTTCGAAGTGGTCACCGGCCAGAAGGGCCTGCAGGCGGACAAGGTAAAGCCGCTCTAATCGGCCACCGGGTTCTGTCTGGTAGCAACACCAAAAGGGCCCGCTTGCGCGGGCCCTTTCTTCATTCTGCGATCAGCGCCAGTGCGATCAGCGCAGGATGACCTTGCCGTTGACCACGCGAACGTAGGTGTTTTCGCGGATGCCGCCGAGGTCGCGCTGGTTGACCACCACGGTGCGGCCGTCATCCATGCGCACGCTGATGTCGAAGGTATCGCTGGTGACGTTCTTCTGGATCTGGTTGCCGGCCAGCGCGCCACCCACCGCGCCTGCGGCGGCGGCGATGTTCTTGTTGCCGCGGCTGCCGCCGGTGTGGTCGGAAATCTCATGGCCGGCAACGGCGCCGACGAGGCCGCCGAGGATGGCGCCGGTGGCGGTCGGGGCGGTGCGGCCCGAAGCGACCTGATTGATCCGGGTCACGATGCCGCAGTCGGCACAGCGGCCGTTGTTGTACCCATTGTTGTAACCGTTGTTGTTGCCGTAACCATTGTTGTAACCGCTGCTACCGTAGCCGGGCGAAGTGGTCGCGCAGCCGGCCAGTGCAACGGTGGCGATGGCAGCGGCGGCGATGAGTTGGATCTTCATGGTGGTTCTCCTGGCCAGAGGGATGGTCGAATGCGTCTGGGGCGCATGCCGCAGATCCTGTCCTGTGTTATGTGAACAGCGCGCCAATCTGACCCTGGCAGGGTGGCTGGCAGATGAATCAGCGGAAATCCTGGTGGCACGCCTTGCAGTCGGTCTGGATCTTTTCCACCACCTTGCCCATGGCCACGCAGTCGGTGGGCGGGGCGGCCAGGGCGGTGTTGAGCGTGGCGCGCAAGGCGCTGGCGTGCTGCTGGAAGCCCTGGCTGTCCTTCAATCCGGGGAAGGCCACGTCCATGTCGTTGGACAGCGAGCGCATCGTCTGCAGGCGCGGCACGCTGTCGGCCAGCGTGCAGCGGTTCTGCGCCTGTGCGGCCTGCAGCAGTTCCACCTGCCGGTTCATCACGTGCATGAGCGCGTCCGGGAACGGATCCTGGCGGGCCTGGATCGCGCGCGAGACCATTACCGTGGCGATCAACCCGACCACCAGGCCGAGCACACCCACGAACAGATAGCGATACGCGGCGGAGGGGCGGCGGGGCGGGGCGGGTTGATTCATGGCGGGCGTCCTTGTGGGTGGCTGAGCCGATCTTACGGTGCGTCCTGTCCATGCGGCGTACGCACGGGGCCGGTGAGGGTAAAATTCGCCCATGAACGACGTACTGCGCGAACGATTTGCCGGCATCGACCGGTTGTATGGAGTGGGCACCGTGGACCTGCTGTCGACCCGCCGGGTGGCGGTGGTCGGCATGGGCGGGGTCGGCTCGTGGGTGGTCGAAGCGCTGGCGCGCACGGCGGTGGGGCACCTCACCCTGATCGATGCCGACGACATCTGTGTGTCCAACACCAACCGCCAGCTGCCGGCGCTGGCCGGCCAATACGGCCGCAACAAGGCCGAGGCGATGGCCGAGCGCTGCCGTGCGATCAACCCGGACATCCAAGTCGATGCGATCGCTTCGTTTCTGACCGTGTCGAACATGGTGGAGCTGCTGGACCGCGATTTCGATCTGGTGATCGACGCCTGCGACAGTTTCCGGGTCAAGGTCGAAACCATCGCCTGGTGCCGCCGCCGCAAGCTGCCGATCCTCACCGTCGGCGCGGCTGGCGGGCGCACCGATCCGACCCTGGTGCGCATCCGCGATGTATCGCGCACCGAGCACGACGCGATGATGGCGTTGATCCGCAAGAAGCTGCGCAGCGATTTCAACTTCCCGAAGAACGCGTCGCGCTACTTCGGTGTGCCGGCGGTGTATTCGCTGGAGAACGTGAAGTACCCGCAGGCCGACGGCAGCGTGTGCGGCATCCGCCCGAACCTCGGCGCGGATGCGGCCTTGAAGCTGGACTGCGGCGCCGGCCTCGGCGCGGCCACCCACATCACCGGCGCGTTCGCCTTTGCGGCAGTGGGCAAGGCGCTGGAAATGCTGATGAAGACGCCGGCAACCGCGAACACGTAGAGCCGACCGTTGGTCGGCTGCGCTGCGCGCCTACACTTCCATCCCAAGACCGGGTCGCGCGGCGATGGCGTCCGCGACGAAATCCATGACGGCTCGCACCGATGCCGAGCGCCGCAGATCACGGTGTACTACCAGCCAGATATCGCGCGCGAATGGCGCGCCGTCATGGTCCAGCCGCGTCAGCCCGGGGGCTGCATCGCCAAGGAAGCAAGGCAATCCTGCTACGCCAGCCCCGGCCAGCGCTGCGGCCCGATGACTGCTGATGTCGCTGAGTTCGCACCCCACGCGCCGGCTGCCGGCCACGCCCAGTAACCACTGCTGCTGGGGCATGTCTGYGAACTGGGTGTCATACGCAATGAAGGTCCAGTCTTCGGGACGATGCGTGGACACGTAGCCCACGCTGGCATACAGGGCAAAGGGCATGCGCCCGATCTTGCGCACGACGCTGCTGGCTTCGACGGGGCGTACCAGGCGCACCGCCACATCGGCCTCCCGGCGGCTGAGCGATACCTGCTGGGTCTGCGCCGACACGGAAAGCTGAATCCCGGGATGCCCTGCCCTGAAATCGACGAACCGTTCCGCCAGAAGGTGCGCGACCAGGACCGGCGGCGCACTGAGGGTCACTCTGACATCCGTCGCTTCCTGGCTGGCGCGGCTCAAGCGGGCCACGCTGAAGGCGGAGGCTTCCATCAGTTTGGCCTGCTCGTATATCTGTACGCCCATCGAGGTAAGCCGGCACGAGCGCGGTAGGCGCTCGACAAGCGACACCTGGAGCTCGCTCTCCAGCGCGGCGACGCGACGGCTGACCGTGGCATGGTCCACCTGCAGGGCTCTGGCGGCACCGGAAAGGGTGCCTGCGCGGGCAACCGCAAGGAAGTGACGGATATCCTCCCAATCAAACATCTGTGCGTTTTCGCAAGTCTGGAGTGAGGTTTCGGGGAATTTTCGAGCCTAACGTCGGAGCCTAGCATGACCCGTCTCCCCCGCTGGTAGGTACTTCATGACGGTTTCTGCTACATCCGCGCGCGGCACGCTTTGGGCTTCGGCATTGGGATTGGTCGTCGTCCTGCTGGACATCAGTGTGGTCAACGTGGCCCTGGATGCGCTGCGGCGTGAATTTTCAACCGATGTGGCCGGTCTGCAGTGGGTTGTCAACGCGTATACCCTGGCGTTTGCCGCATTGCTGCTGACCAGTGGCACCCTCGGTGACCGCTTTGGTGCGCGTCGCCTGTTTCTCTCCGGCCTGGCGGTATTCACGCTGTCATCGGCCGCCTGCGGGCTTGCCGGCGGCCTGGCGGTGTTGGTCGCGGCCCGACTGATCCAGGGCGTGGGCGCAGCGTTGCTGGTGCCCAATTCGCTGGTCATGCTGCGGCAGGCGTATCCCGACAACCGGGCGCGTAGCCGCGCGGTCGGATGGTGGGGCGCGCTGGGTGGTGCCTCTCTGGCGGCTGGGCCGGTATTGGGAGGCATAC
>NZ_JBFULO010000291.1:0-4887 GCF_054049855.1 Stenotrophomonas sp. P5_B8
CCCGGTGCCTGCCCACCTTTCCGACGACGCGCTGCCATCGCCGCTGGATCGATTGCTGCGCGACTACGAGCATGCGTGGCGGGCAGGCGATGCGGCCGCGCTTGCAGCGCTGTTCGCCGAGGACGGTTTCGTGCTGCAGAACCATCGGCCGCCGATCCGCGGTCAGCAGGCCATCCGCGCGGCCTACGAGGCAGGGTTCAAGGGAAAAGGTGGCGGGCCATTGCAACTGCGTGCCCTGGCCTATTCCACCGACGCCACCACCGGGTACATCATCGGTGCATACCGCTACGGCGCAGGCGGCGAGGTGGGGAAGTTCACGCTGACATTGCAGCGCATGCCCGGCCAGCCGTGGAAGATCTTCTCGGACATGGACAATCTGAACGCGGCGGAGAAACGCGCAGGCGTGGAGTGACGTCTGCGGCRCTGCCGACGGCTGTCAGCCCTGCAACCGCGCGACGGCATCCAGCGCGGTGATGTCCCCGTCGTCGAGAACAAGGTCTGCCGATGCCATGTTCTCGCGCAGGTGATCCACCGACGAGGTCCCCGGGATGAGCAGGATGTTGGGCGAACGGCGCAGCAGCCACGCCAGCGCTACCTGCATCGGGGTAGCGTGCAGTTTCGCTGCGATGGTCGAAAGCGCGGTGGACTGCAACGGGCTGAAGCCGCCCAGCGGGAAGAACGGCACGTAGGCGATGCCATCCCGCGCCAGCGCATCCACCAAGGCATCGTCGTTGCGATGCACCAGGTTGTACTGGTTCTGCACGCAGGCGATGTCGCAGAGCGCGCGCCCCTCCGCGACCTGGGTGGCGGTGACGTTGCTCAGACCGATATGGCGGATGAGGCCGCGCTGCTGCAACTCGGCCAGCACCGTGAGAGAGGGCGCGATCGACCCCTCGGCCGGGGCCATGACGTTGAACATGCAGCGCAGGTTGACCACGTCCAGCACCTCCAGGCCCAGGTTGCGCAGGTTGTCATGCACGGCGCGGGTGAGTTCGGCGGCGGACATCGTCGGCAGCCACTGGCCCTCGGCACCGCGCCTGGCGCCCACTTTGGTTGCGATGGTCAGCCCCGCGCGATAGGGATGAAGGGCCTCGCGGATGATCTGGTTGGTGATGTGCGGGCCGTAGAAATCGCTGGTATCCAGATGGTTGACGCCCCGCTCGACCGCCTCGCGCAGCACGCGCACGGCGGCATCGCGGTCTTTCGGTGGGCCGAAGACGTGGGGGCCTGCCAACTGCATGGCCCCGTATCCCAGGCGGGCAACGGCACGATCGCCAAGGGTGAAGGTGGGCAGAGCGGGCTGGTCGGTCATGGCGGGAACTCTTGGCGGGGATGGAGAAAATCTAGGGCCGGGACGGCTGTGCGACAATCCGATATAAAGCGAACGGGCTGTCCGGAGAGGCGAACAATGAGCACGCGGCTGGGCGATATGCAGGCCTTCGTCCTGGTGGCGCGGGCAGGGGGCTTCCGCGAAGCGGCCAGAGCGGCCGACCTCAGCGCGTCCCACCTGAGCGAGGCGGTCAAGCGCATCGAAGCCCAGCTCGGTGTGAGACTGCTCAATCGCACCACCCGCAGCGTGGGACTCACCGATGCGGGCAAGGTGCTGCTGGCACGCGCCGAGCCGGCCCTGCGGGAGCTGGATACCGCGACCGACGCGATCAGTGCCTTCCGCAGCACGCCGACAGGAACGCTGCGGCTCAATGTGCCGGTCAGTGCGGCGCGCCTGGTATTGCCGGCGATCCTGCCGCCTTTCATGGCCGCGCATCCGGACATCAGCGTGGAGGTCCTCACCCAGGAGAGTTTTGTTGACGTCATCGCGGCGGGGTGCGATGCCGGCATCCGCTATGGCGAGCGCCTGCAGCAGGACATGATCGCCATGCCGATCGGGCCGCGGGTGCAACGCAGCGCGACGGCAGCGGCACCGTCTTACCTGGACCGTCGCGGGCGGCCTGCGCACCCGCGTGATCTGTTCGATCACGACTGCATTCGCGGGCGGTTTCCCAGTGGCGCGGTGTCCGAATGGGAATTCGAGCGGGGCGGGGAAGTGGTGACCATCGTCCCGCGCGGGCAGCTGCTGGTGGAGATTGGAGGGGGCGTCGATCTTGCGGTAGCGGCTGCCGCAGCCGGCAGCGGCATCATCCATTTGTTCGAGGATTGGCTGCAGCCGTCTCTCAGCGCCGGTGTACTGGAGCCGGTGCTGCAGTCGTGGTGGCAGTCATTTCCCGGTCCTTTCCTTTACTACCCCAATCGAACCCTCGTGCCCCCGCCGCTCAGGGCCTTCATCGATTTCATCAAGGCACAAGCCGGGTGAGCGTGTTGCGGTGCGTACGCCGCGATGCAGTAAACGCGGAAAGGGTTGCCATGACCTACGGGGCTTCCCATCGCGTGGTAACGCGAGCAGCATCGCCGACAGGCAAGGCACCGGCCATTGCACGGAGGCACCATGATCAAATACATCGGTAGCATCGTCTTCCTTGGCCTGTGCAGCGCCAGTGCGCTCGCCGCCGGCCCGGCCTATCAACCCGGCTTTCACCCGGAGCAGTTGAAGGGGCCGCCGGCCGGCCGCCCCAACGAGGTGCTGGTGCTGGGCTCGCCGCACCTGTCGGCACTGCCGAAAACCTTCGCACCGGCGCAGCTGGAACCGCTGCTGGCGCGCCTGGTCGCATGGAAGCCGGAGGCGATCGCCGTCGAGGCGGTATCCGGGCTGCAGTGCGACTTCATGCGCCGGTCTCCCGCGCGTTATGCCGACAGCGTCGGCAGCTATTGCGTCGATACCGGCCCGGCCCAGCGCGCGACAGGCCTGGACGTGCCGGCCGCAAACGCCGAAGCCGAGCGGCTGCTGGCAACCTGGCCGGCCACGCCGAGTGCGGCGCAGCGGCGACGGCTGGCCGCGCTCTGGCTGGCCGCCGGTGAACGCAACTCGGCGGTGGTGCAATGGTTGCGCCTGGCACCGCAGCAGCGCATTGCGGCCGACAGCCTGACCGATGAACTGGTGGCCTACCTGGACAAGCGCCTGCAGCGCCGCGATGAATCCGTGCTGGTAGCTGCCACGCTTGCCGCGCGGCTGGGGCTGGAGMGGGTGTGGGCGGTGGATGACCACACCGCCGATGCGACCTCGCCCAAGGAGGTGGAAGCGGCGGCCGGTGAAGCCATCCAGAAGGCGTGGGACAACCCGTACACGAARGCCCGCGCCGATGCGGACATTCCGCTCTACGCCCATCTGGACACCCCCGACGGGATGCTGGCGATCTACCGCGCGTACAACGCCCCGGAGGCCGCGATGCAGACCTACATGAGCGACTTCGGCGCGGCCCTGGTCGAGCCATCGCCACAGGGGTTCGGGCGCAATTACGTGGGTTACTGGGAAACCCGCAACCTGCGCATGGTTGCCAACATCCGCGACGTGCTCGGGCAGACGCCTGGCACGCGCATGCTGGCCATTGTGGGCGCATCGCACAAACCGTATTACGAGGCCTACCTCAACCTGATGCATGACGTGCAGCTGGTGGATGCCGAGGAGGTGCTGCATTGAGTGAGGAGGAACGCCGCTGTAGCGTTTGCCGTCGAGCGCTCGCTGTCCGATCACCTTATGATCTGAAACAGTCGGGAATCAGGAAGGCCGTATGTCCAAGAGAATGAGTTGGCTGGCTGTGTTCGTCCTCGCACTCAGCGTCTGCGCACCGGCAAGTGCGGCGCGCAATGTCGCCTCCGACATCCGGGCCATCGAGCAGGTGGTGGAATCGTTTCGGACATCGCTGATCCACAAGGACAAGGCGGCCTATATGGCGCTGTTCTTTTCCGACAAGCCAGAGAACGTCGGCTGGCAATTCGTCTCGGAGGATGCGCGCCTTAAGGAGATCCGCACGTCGAAGCCTGACGCGATCAAGGCACGTCGCATTCCGTCCAACAACTTTGTCGCCCYGATCGATGAGGTGGTTGGCACTGCGGAGCCTAGGGAGGAGACGTTCTCCAACGTGAAGATCGACACCGATGGCGACGTGGCGTCGGTGTCGTTTGACTACGCGTTCCTGGCCAATGGCGCGAAGACCAACTGGGGGAAGGAAATGTGGCAACTGGTCCGGACCGAGCAGGGCTGGAAGATCTTCTCGGTGGTTTACTCCATCAGAGACAAGCGAAGCGATCCTGCGGGCTGAGCCCATTGAATCCGATGGTCGGCGGTCTGCTGCGCGCCATGGCATCCTCCACACCTCGCCTCGCGGGTTCGATCTTCAGGACCCGGCGATCACGCTCTCAAGCACGTCTACCGCCGTGAATATGAACAGACTACTGTCGCTCCTGGTGTTCCTGCTGTTCTCCTCAACGGCCAATGCCATCGTCATTCGAGACGATGTCGATGACGCGCAGTACCGGGTGCCGGCGTCTGAGTTTCCCGCGTTGGTCGACATGCCCGGTGAAGGCCATGGCGTGCTGGTTGCGCCGCAGTGGGTGGTCACCGCCGCCCATACCATCCCACAGCACTCGGATCTCAAGCGGGTAGCGATCAACGGGGTCGACCGGGACGTAGAGCGCGTTGTCGTGCACGCCGGCTACAAGCCGCTGCCGCAGGCCTTGATCGATCAGGCGACGGCGACCGGCGAGGCCATGCTGATCGTGGTGTTTCTTGCAGCAGGCGATGACATCGCGCTGATCAAGTTGGCGCGCCCGGTGACCGATGTGGCGCCTGTCGCGCTGTACAAAGGCACTGAAGAGTACAACCAGCGCGTTAAGATGCTGGGCAAGGGCGCTACGGGCACCGGTGCCACCGGGCAAGATCCCAAGGCCAGCCATCGMGGCGAGTTGCGGCGCGCGTTCAACCAGGTCTCCAGCGCCTACGACCGCTGGTTCTGCTATGTGTTCGACAAGCCGCCCACGGGGCTACCCCTGGAA
>NZ_JBFULO010000292.1:0-4882 GCF_054049855.1 Stenotrophomonas sp. P5_B8
GGCGTCAGTCGCTGCAAGGGACTTAGACCGCTCTCAAAGTGATGGCTGACCTTTGACACCAGGAATTCCCTATGCAGAACACCTCTGACTCGACAGTGCCCTCACGCCCGCACGTCCGGATAGCGATGCCCATCAGGCTGCTGCTGGTGGCATGCGTGCTTGCATTGGCATATTTTCCGTGGCTCCCATTCCCTTGGCGCATGCCCTTCGTCGGTCTGCTGGGCATGACGTTCGTTTGGATGGAGATGCGCTCACCGTCGTATTGCGGGCTGCAACGGCGATCACTCGGCCAGACGCTGGCGTGGACGGCCCTGGTGGTCGGGATTGTCGTGGGCCTTGTCGACCCGCTCATTCAACCCCTCGTGGATCATCTGACGGACACAAAGGCCGACTACAGCGGCTACGGACCGTTGTTTGGCAATTTGCCTGCTGCACTGACGCTTGTTGCTGGCGCTTGGCTTAGTGCGGCAATCGGCGAGGAACTCGTCTTTCGCGCGTTCCTCATGCACCAGCTTCACGCGCTATTCGGTGGGGTGCCTGGTCGCATCTATCCCGCGTCGTTGACGGGCGGACTGGTCTTCGGCCTCATGCATGCAAATCAAGGGCTGTCGGGAATCCTCGTGACGGGTCTGGTCGGTGCACTCTTTGGGTTTGCCTACCTCCGATCTGGGCGCAACCTCTGGTCGCTCGTGTTGGCGCACGGCTTGATCGATACGTGGGGAGTGGCGACGCTCTACCTTGGTTGGTATTGATCAAGTTGACTGTTGTTGACCGAGGCACCACGTTCGGATGGCACGCTTTGACAGGTGCGTTTGGCTATCGATGGCCGTCTTCCGGATTTGGGGATGGGGCAGGGCTCCCTTAAGTCACGAGACGGCGTGCAGGGGTCAGAGGGGATGCCGACGGTTGAGATGGAACCCGGAAGTTTTTGCATCCCGTGGCCCTCCTCAGGCGACGGCATGGTGCCCGATTGAAGTCTATGTGCMTGAAGCAGAATCGGGCGCAGCAGCGGCCCACCTCGGTATGCGGCTGCCCCAAGCTCAAGGCGGGCCAAGCACCGAGCTTGCAGCGGCGATAAGCCGCGAAGCGCGAGGCGATTGTTCGAAGGCAGGACTGGCTCCCCCTATGCCGAGGCCAAGGCGCGCCCGCGCCGAGTCGCGCCAGGAGAGTGCCCCATGACGCGCTTGTAGGCACGACTGAACGCTGCCTGCGAGGCGTAGCCCAGGCGCTCTGCCACGACCTCGATGGACAGGCTCTGATGGGTCAGCCATTGACTTGCCAACTGCATTCGCAGCTCAGTCACGTACCGCAGCGGCGCGGTTCCCATGACGGTCTGGAACCGGTCTGCAAAAACAGACCGTGAGATGTTGGATGCTGCAGCGAGCGCTTCGACGGTCCAGTCATGCCCGGGATCTCTGTGCAGCGCAAGCAATGACAGCGATAGACGAGGATCGCGCATGGCCATGACCAGGCCGGACGCGCCGTCGCAACCGCGCTCGACCCAGTCACGCACGATCATGGCGGCCACTGCATCCGCCAGCCGGGCGAGAATTCCTGCAAATCCGATGCGACCGGAACACACCTCGCGCTTCATCGCGTCGACGATCGGCAACAGCCCAGGAAACTGAGCGGCGTTGCCATCGGCCAACATCACCGCCGGCATCAACTTGCTCAATCCTTGCATGCCCCCCAGATCGAACACCATGCATCCGTGGAAGAGCACCGCGCTTGGCACGGCATGGGTGCTCGGGCACGTGTCTATGCCACTCACCGTGTCGCCTAGTGGGGCGGCGTCTATCGTTTCCAGGCACTGGACCGGATGGTCCTCGCCAGACAACAACGCGTGGCCTTCTGCGCGGGGAAGAAGCAYGACGTCCCCGGCAGAGAGAAGGTGTTGGCTGCCGTCCGCGCCACGAAGAATCGCGGTGCCCACTGCCAGGTAATGGAAATAGGCATGGCCTGGCTTCGGCGGAAATCCAAGACCAAAGGTCGGCCCGGTCTGAATGCGCCGGTATTGGACGCCATGCAGCCGCATGCCGGTCAGCAGCTCGTTGATCAGATCCGTGGGCTGGGGTGTAGCGTGGCTCATGAGACGGCTCGGGGTTTCGATCAAAAATACAGGTTGGACAATCATAGATCATCCTGACGTGGCTCCCTAAACTCTCGGCTGCACGAATGCACTGGGATCTTTGATGAGCAATAACGTAGTTGATGCTGCAGGCGCGCGTGATTCTGTGGCCACGGATAGCGGGGAGCCGTCTTCATCGGCATGGGTGGCCGTATTTTCGCTGGCCATGGGTGTTTTCGGGCTGCTCACGGCCGAATATCTGCCTGCCAGCCTGTTGACGCCGATGGCGGCGGACCTGGGGGTGTCGGAGGCGCTGGCCGGTCAAGCCGTGACGGTTACTGCGGTCGTGGCCCTGTTCGCTGGGCTCCTTGTGCCGCGGCTGACCCGCTCGATAGACAGGCGGCTGGTGCTGTTGAGTTTCACGGCTCTGATGATCCTCTCCAACGCCTTGGTGGCATTGTCGTCCAGCATGGGCGTCCTGCTGGTGATGCGCGTCCTTCTGGGCGTCGCGCTGGGCGGTTTCTGGAGCATGGCAGCGGCCGTGGCCATGCGGTTGGTGCCGCCGCAGCGCGTGCCTCGCGCGCTGTCCATCATCTTCAGCGGGATTGCGGTCGGCACGGTGGTTTCCGTTCCTTTGGGGAGCTACCTGGGCGGGCTGCTGGGCTGGCGCAGCGCCTTCTGGGCGGCGACGGCGGTAGGTGGACTCACGTTTGCGTTCCAGTGGTTCACGCTGCCCCGCATGGCCCCGCGCAAGGCGGCAGTCCCCGAGTCGGTGGTGGGGCTCCTGCGCAGGCCAGGCATTGCAATCGGCATGCTGGGCTGCGTTCTGGCACACACCGGTCAGTACTCGCTCTTCACCTACATCCGCCCCACGTTGGAGAGCCTGGGGCAGGTGAGCGCTGATGGCCTGGCGCTGATCCTGCTCGGGTTCGGTGTGGCGAATTTTGTCGGCACATTACTGGCCGGTTGGCTTATGGAGCGCAGTTTGAAAGTCACGTTGGTGATCATGCCCGCCTTGGTGGGCGTAGCCGCTCTGGGCATGCTCCTGTTGCCGGTGGGCGTTGGCGGGCTATCGATCCTGGTTGCGCTCTGGGGCCTGGCCTTCGGTGGCGTGCCCGTTGCCTGGTCGAACTGGGTCGCGCGTGCGGTGCCCGATCAGGCCGAGAGTGCCGGCGGGATGGTGGTCGCAGCGGTGCAGTCTTCCATCGCAGCGGGAGCTGCATTGGGCGGCCTGGTGTTCGGGCTGGGGGGCATCGTTGCAGTCCTCACCGTGGCTGCGGCGGTGATGCTCCTCGCCAGCCTGCTCATCGCGTTCCGGGTCAGGGTGAGCTCGGCGGCGTTGTCGGCAGGTCCGGCGTTGCATATTTAGGCGGCCACACCAGGAATGCACATCGGGATTCAAGGACCGTCGATGCGGTCGGCGTCCTGTCTCAGCTTCCGCTAAAGTGCTCGGCCCTGTTTTAACTGGCGCTCGCTCCCGGGCGTGCACTTGAAGGACGTTGTTGTTGATGGTGGTGAAAGGTCTGGTGGTGTTGCTTTTGGTTCTTCCTTCCGTTCCTGGCGTGGCAGCAGAGCTGGTCGGCCGCGCGACGGTCACGGACGGAGACACCCTCACCGTGGCGAAGCAGCGCATCCGCCTCTGGGGCATCGATGCCCCGGAAAGCGCGCAGCAATGCACCGCCAAAGATGAGCGCGCTTGGCCCTGTGGGCGTCGGTCAGCCGCCGCGCTGGACGGCTATCTGCTGGAGAAAACCGTTCGTTGCCAGCCCAAGGACACGGACCGCTATGGCAGGGTGGTAGCGGAGTGCTTTGTTCAAGGGACGTCAGTCAACCGGTGGATGGTGCGCTCCGGTTGGGCGGTCGCGTATCGCCAGTACGCCACGGCATTCATCGCAGACGAAGCCGACGCGCGCCGGCACCAGCGGAACCTCTGGCAGGGGCCGTTTCAGATGCCAGCTGACTACCGTCGCAGCAAGCATGAGCAGACGGCACGACAAGCCCCGGTGGCCGCGCAGCCGGCGCCGGGCGGATGCCGCATCAAGGGCAACATCTCCCGGCAGGGCAAGAAGATCTACCACGTGCCCGGCCAGCGGGACTACGCGCACACGCGCATCGACTTGAGCCGCGGCGAGCGCATGTTCTGCAGCCCTTCGGATGCACTGCGGGCAGGGTGGCAGCCGGCGAAGCGCTGAGCTTCTCAGACCCTCCCATGCAGGCGGCGGCGCAGCGCACCGGCTGCCGTCGCGATGGCCGTCGCAGKCACCGCCAGTACCAGTGCATACACCAGTCCGGCCAGCAACAACGGGCCAACGCCCGACATCACGGCCACCACCGGCACCTGCAGCATCATGAGCAACAGTCCCCATAGCCACGCCTGCCTGGGAAAACAGGCGCCTAGAATTGCGGCGATGCCCAGTGCGATGGGATAGACGACGGTCCAGAACGCGGGCGCGTCCCAAGGCTCGCCGCCCGGCGTCTGCCAGGCGACCAGCATCCAGAAAACCACGCCTACCTTCAGCGTGACAGCACTGGCTGCAAGGGAATTTTCCGTCATCCGCATCGTTGCTCTCCGGCATGAAGATGCAGCATGCCACCGTCGTGCTGACGGTGTATGACCAGCACCGGCATGGCCACTCCTGCACTTGAAGCACGGCATTGCCCCTGGGTTGGCTTCGCGATCGTGTCGACCTTTGGCTTTGCCAATGTCGGCGTGGACATCTCGGGGATCGCGATGAGCGCCGTTCTGGGGCCGCCGCCCTTGGGCATCGCTGCTGGGCTGAGCTGGATCAAAAGCTCGTTGGCCAGGTTCAAGAC
>NZ_JBFULO010000293.1:0-4871 GCF_054049855.1 Stenotrophomonas sp. P5_B8
GTAAGCGCGAGCGTCAGATCGCCTTGGCCAGGTCGGCGGCCAGGCCGATGTAGCCGCCCGGGGTCAGGGCGCGCAGGCCCTGTTTGGCGTCTTCGGGCAGGTCCAGCGATTCGACGAAGGCCTGCATCGATTCGGCGGTGATGCCCTGGCCGCGGGTGAGGGCCTTGAGCTGTTCGTACGGGTTGGGCAGGCCGTACCGGCGCATCACGGTCTGCACTGCTTCGGCCAGCACTTCCCAGGACGCGTTGAGGTCGGCGTCCAGGCGCTCGGGATTGACGGTCAGCTTGCCCAGGCCCTTGGCCAGCGAATCCAGGCCGACCTGGGTGTGGCCGAACGCAGTGCCGACCGCGCGCAGCACGGTGGAGTCGGTGAGGTCGCGCTGCCAGCGGCTGATCGGCAGCTTGGCGCTGAAATGCTCGAACAGGGCGTTGGCGATGCCGAAGTTGCCTTCCGCGTTTTCAAAGTCGATCGGGTTGACCTTGTGCGGCATGGTCGAGGAGCCGACTTCGCCTTCCTTGAGCTTCTGCTTGAAGTAGCCCAGCGAGATGTAGCCCCAGATGTCGCGGGCCAGGTCGATCAGGATGATGTTGGCACGGCGCGCGGCATCGCCGATTTCAGCGACGTTGTCGTGCGGTTCGATCTGGGTGGTGTACGGGTTGAACACCAGGCCCAGGCTTTCGACGAAGCGCTTGGCGAAGGCCGGCCAGTCCACTGCCGGGTAGGCGATGACATGGGCGTTGTAGTTGCCGACCGCACCGTTGATCTTGCCGGTCAGCTCGACCGCGGCGATCTGGCGGCGCTGGCGCTCCAGACGGGCCACGACATTGGCCACTTCCTTGCCCAGGGTGGTGGGCGAGGCGGTCTGGCCGTGGGTGCGCGAGAGCATCGGCTGGTCGGCCTGGGCGTGGGCCAGGGCGCGCAGGGTGGCGGTCACGCCATCCAGGCCGGGCAGCAGCACGTCACGACGGGCCTGCTCGAGGATCAGGCCGTAGCTGAGGTTGTTGATGTCTTCGCTGGTGCACGCGAAATGCACGAATTCCAGCGCCGGACCCAGCTCGTCGTCGGCCTTGAGCTGCTCCTTGATGAAGTACTCCACGGCCTTGACGTCGTGGTTGGTGGTGCGCTCGATTTCCTTGACCCGCGCGGCGTGGGCCGGGGCGAAGTCATCGGCCAGCGCGCGCAGGCGAGCGGTGGCGGCGGCCGAGAACGGGGCCAGCTCGACGATGCCCGCCTCGTTGGCCAGCGCCAGCAGCCACTCCACTTCAACCTTGACGCGGGCCTTGATCAGGCCGTATTCGGAGAAGATCGGGCGCAGCGCGTCGACCTTGCCGGCGTAGCGGCCATCGAGCGGGGACAGGGCGAGCAGGGCGAATTCGGACATGGCAGGCGCGGGGCTATGACGGCGGGGGCCGTCATTCTACGCTGCCCCGGTCGGCTCGGCCTGTGCCATGCGTACGGTAACGGCCTGGATGCGGTGGCCGGCCATGCGTTTGATGGTGAACTGATGCCCGTCGATCGCCAGCTGCTCGCCCTCTTCGGGCAGGCGCTGCAGCTGGTGGACGATCAGCCCGCCGACCGAATTGAGGTGCTCCGGCGCCTCCAGGTCGTGGCCGAGCAGGCGCTCCAGGCGGAAGATCGAGGTCGAACCGGCCACCAGCAGGCTGCCGTCGGCACCGCGGGTGGGGGCGTCCTTGACGATGTGCGGATGCTCGTCCTCGATATCGCCGACCACCACTTCCAGCAGGTCCTCCAGGGTGAAGAAGCCCAGGATGCGGCCATGTTCCTCCACGCACAGCGCCAGGTGCGTGGTGCCGGTACGGAAGCGTTCGAGCACGCTGGGGACCGGAGTTTCCAGCGCGATCAGGTTGGCCGGGCGCAGCAGCGCGCGCAGGTCGTCGGTGGGCCTGCCACGCGCGATTTCGACCAGCAGGTCCTTCATGTGCAGGATGCCCAGCACGTCTTCGCCATCACGGTCGAACCACGGGTAGCGGCTGTAGCGGCTTTCGGCGAATTCGGCCATCACCTCGGCCAGCGCCATGCCATCGCGGAACGAACGCATGTGGTCGCGCGGGCGCATCAGGTCGCCGGCGACCAGTTCGGGCAGTTCCAGGGCATGGCTCATCAGCGTCAGGCCGTGGTCCGGCGCACTGCCCGTGGGCTGCTGGCGGCCGACGATCAGCTTGAGTTCCTCGCGCGAGTAACGGTGCGAGGTGTGTTCCACATCGCCCCAGCCGGCCAGCCGCAGCAGCGCGTTGGCGCTGTTGTTGAGCAGCCAGATCGCCGGGTACATCGCCCAGTAGAACAGGTATAGCGGCGCCGCCGTCCACAGCGACATGCGGTCCGGGCGACGGATCGCCATCGACTTGGGCGCCAGTTCGCCCAGCACGATGTGCAGGAACGAAATCACGCTGAAGGCGATGATGAAGGAGGTCAGCTGCGAGGCCTCCGCGCTCAGGCCCAACGCATCGAACACCGGCTGCAGCAGGTGCGCGAACGCCGGTTCACCCACCCAGCCCAGGCCCAGCGAGGACAGGGTGATGCCCAGCTGGCAGGCCGACAGGTAGGCGTCCAGGTGCGAATGCACGTTGAGCAGCAGGCGCCCGCGCCAGCCATGGCTGGCGGCCAGGCCCACGGCCTGGGTGTGGCGCAGCTTGACCAGCGCGAACTCGGCGGCCACGAAGAAGCCGTTGAGCAGCACCAGCCCGAAGGCCAGCAGCAGGAGCAGCAGGTTGCCGATCATCGGCGGCCGCGCAGCGTGGCTGCAAGGCGCGGAGTGGGGTTCAGGCCGGCCGAAAGCGCGGGCGGCGATGCATGCGCGGCGGCACGCCAGGAACTACTGTGGGGGTCGTCACCCATGGGGGCGGCAGGCTTTCTGAATGGACACGAATCTTGAGTCTAGCCGATCAAACCCGGTCTTGGGTTTCATCGCGGCTTGGGAGTATCGTGCGCAGAGCCGCCAGCCAGGGAATCAGGCCCGTTGCCAGCCGCAGGTTCCCTTTCCAAACCGAAAGAAACGCGGAGTGATGCAATGAGCAAGGGTTTCAGGATCGAACACGACAGCATGGGTGAGCTGCAGGTGCCCGAGGATGCGTTGTGGGGCGCGCAGACGCAGCGTGCGGTGAACAATTTCCCGGTGTCCGGGCAGCGCATGCCGCGTGGGTTCATCCGCGCGCTGGGCCTGGTCAAGGGCGCGGCCGCATCCGTCAACGTCGAGCTGGGCCATCTGCCCAAGAACATCGGCAAGGCGATCGAAGTTGCGGCGGCCGAAGTCGCCCACGGTGCGCATGACGCGCATTTTCCGATCGATGTGTACCAGACCGGTTCGGGCACGTCCTCGAACATGAATGCCAACGAGGTGATCGCCACGCTGGCCAATCGTGCGGGCAAGGCCGGCAAGGTGGTGGTGCATCCCAATGACCACGTCAACCAAGGCCAGAGCTCCAACGATGTGATCCCCACCGCACTGCGGGTGTCGGCGCTGCTGGGCGTGCAGGAACAACTGCTGCCGGCGCTGGCGCATCTGCGCAAGACCATCGACAAGCGCGGTCGCGCGCTGCGCAAGGTGGTCAAGACCGGGCGCACGCACCTGATGGATGCCATGCCGCTGACCTTCGAGCAGGAATTCGGCGCATGGTCGGCCCAGCTGGCCTCGGCCGAAGAGCGCATCGAAGACAGCCTCAAGCGGCTGCGCCGGCTGCCGCTGGGCGGCACCGCGATCGGCACCGGGATCAACGCCGATCCGCGCTTCGGCGAGCGCGTGGCCAAGCTGCTCAAGCAGCAGACCGGGGTCAAGTTCGACAGCGCGGAGAACAAGTTCGAAGGGCTGGCCGCGCAGGATGACGCGGTGGAACTGTCCGGGCAGCTCAATGCGCTGGCGGTGGCGCTGATCAAGATAGCCAACGACCTGCGCTGGATGAATGCCGGTCCGCTGGCTGGGCTGGGCGAGATCGAACTGCCGGCGTTGCAGCCGGGCAGTTCGATCATGCCGGGCAAGGTCAATCCGGTGATTCCCGAAGCGACGGTGATGGTGTGCGCGCAGGTGATCGGCCACCACACGGCGATCACCGTGGCGGGGCAGACGGGCAACTTCCAGTTGAATGTGACGCTGCCGCTGATCGCGGCCAATCTGCTGGACGGGATCGGGCTGCTGGCGAACATTTCGCGGCTGCTGGCCGATACGGCGATTGCAGGGCTGAAGGTGCGCGAGGACCGCGTCCGCGAGGCGCTGGACCGCAATCCGATCCTGGTGACGGCGTTGAACCCGATCATCGGCTACGAGAAGGCGGCGGCGATCGCCAA
This sequence comes from Stenotrophomonas sp. P5_B8, assembly GCF_054049855.1. Taxonomy (NCBI): domain Bacteria; kingdom Pseudomonadati; phylum Pseudomonadota; class Gammaproteobacteria; order Lysobacterales; family Lysobacteraceae; genus Stenotrophomonas; species Stenotrophomonas sp. P5_B8. The sequence goes on from NZ_JBFULO010000293.1 coordinate 4,300, forward strand.
GCGCGCCTACAAGGAGCAGCGCCCGGTGCTGGACGTGGCCAAGGAAGACAGCGGTCTGTCCGAAGCCGAGTTGCGCAAGCTGCTGGATCCGGCGGCACTGACCGCAGGCGGCATCCACGCCGGCAGCAGCGGCGGCGGCTGACCGGGACGTCAGGAAGAAAAAGACGGGCCGAAAGGCCCGTTTTTTTGTGCTTCTGCCAACGGAGGGCAGCGTCTTGTTGCCTGGTAGATGGCGTACGGCGATGCGCGCATGGCGGGGTGGCTGGGTCACGTGTGCAACGGGGGCGGTCTCCGTTCGGGCGTGCCGCGCGCGTCAGGGCCCCGCAGCGGCCGGTAGGCCCCTGGCGCAAATGTCCCCCGGCCTGGCGGCCTCCTCCTTTATTTTGCCCAGGSGCCTACCGGCCGCTAMGGGGCTCGGCTTGCGGTGAGCAKGYSGAAGCCAGGCTTTTCTGRCRYTGGTCGGTGGGTCGGGCGCTGGGCSCCCATGCCCTTGGAGGCGAAATAAAGGGGGAGGGGGCGGCCGCAGGCCGACGCCGGAGGACATTCGCCGGAAAGGGTATGGGGGCCCAGCG
>NZ_JBFULO010000294.1:0-4869 GCF_054049855.1 Stenotrophomonas sp. P5_B8
CGCCAGCCCCTGCTCGACGCCCATCACGGTGAGCGCGGTGGCCCAGCCGTCGGCATGCATCGCATCGCGTGCCACCACAGTGACGGCTGCGGCGGCACGGGTGACCGGTGCGCCGCTGCGTGGGTCCAGGGTATGACTGAACTGCGCGCCGTCCTGCTCGAAGTGGTGCCAGCGGTCGCCGGAGGTGGCCACGGCCAGGTCATCCAACCCAAGCACGCGCGGCGGCAGGTCGGTACTGGCCTCTTCTTCCGGGCCGGCTTCCACCAGCACGCGCCACGGTTGGCCATCGGGCTTGCGACCGTAGCCGTACAGCTCGCCGCCAACGTCGACCAGCGCCGCGCGTACGCCCTGTTCGCGCAGCCAGTGGCCCACCTGGTCCACGCCGAAGCCCTTGGCGATCGCCGACAGGTCCAGCGCGACGCCGCCGGGTTGCTGCAGCGCGCGGTCCCGCCAGAGCAGGCGTTGCCAGCCACAACGCGCGCGGGTGGCCGCGAGCACCGCCGGATCGGGGATGCGCTGGGCGTGGGCGTGCGCGCCAAAACCCCACAGCGCCACCAGCGGGCCGACGGTGGGATCGAAGGCACCGCCGCTGCGCGCGGCGATGTCCAGCGCGGCGTCGAGTACCTGCGCGAACAAGGGCGGCAGCGGATGTACGCTGCCGCTGTCGGCGCGGTTGAAGCGTGAGATATCGCTGCCTGCTTCCCAGGTGCTCATCTGCGCGACGATGGCGTCGAGCTGGGCCTGGATGCCGGTGTGCAGCGGAGGCAGATCGCGCGTACGCGCCACCACCAGCTTTACCTGCCAGGTGGTGCCCATGGTGTGGCCACCGAGGCTGGCGATGTCGAAATCCGTGTTGTTCATGGGGTGGGCATGGCGGGCACGGTCGGCCCGATTGCCGATAAGGGTCTGGTGAAAGGCCCCCTCCATGCTGAAGGGGGCGTGGCAACCGCGCAGGCTGGACGTGACCTGCGCGGCGGTGAACGCCTTGGGCGATTACTGCGGCAGCACTTCCAGCGTGGCGACGTAGTTCAGGCGACGGGTCTTGGCCTGCTTCAGCGAGGTCTTCTTGTCTTCGCTGCTGGTTTCCAGCCAGTACATGCCGGCTTCGGGCCAGGTGACGGTGAACTCGCCCTTCTTGTCGGTGCTCACCTTGATCTCATTCTGGGCGTTGCGGTAACGCGTGCCGCCGCGGGTGATCTCGAACGCCAGGCCGGCGCGCGGCTTGCCATCGACCAGCACGCGAAAGCTTGCCGCTTCGCCGGCGGCCAGGTCGTTGGGGTGACCCAGAGCGACCAGCTCGATGCCCTGCTTGGTGGGGGCCAGCGCGGTGGCGTTCGGGGTGCCGTTGGTGACGAAGGTCTCGATGCGGTTGACCGACTGCGACACCTGCAGCTTCTTGGCTTTCTTCGGCACTTCGGTGGCGAAGGTGGCCGGGGTGCCGCGCCAGCGCTTGGGCTTGCCGGCTTCTTCCCAGCTGGCCGACAGGCCGCTGCTGACCGAGGCCAGGCGGTAGGTGCCCTGCTGGGTCAGTTCCACGTCGAAGACGCTGCGGTACTTGCCGGTGGACGCGTTCTGCGGCTGCACGGTGCTGCCGTCCGGCGCGGTGATGACCAGGCTGTCCAGGCGCAGCGGCACGTGGTTGAAGTAGAACAGGTCGTTGGACACGGCCGCATCGACGGTGATCCACGGGTTCTCACCGGCAATCACGGTCTGCGAGGGCTGCAGCCAGGCCTTGTGGGCCAGGGCGGAGAACGGAAGTGCGGCGGCCAGGGCGGCGGCTAGGACGAGCGAGCGCTTCATCAAAAACTCCATGTAGTGGACAGCTTCGGTGAACTGGGGATCGGCCCGGAGGCCGACGCTACGCCGCTGCGCGACGTCCCGAGGGGAACCCGACGGTGAGGGCGGGCGACAAGTCAGGGCTTGGCCGTGAGGGTGACCAGACCGAGTTCGGTGGCGCCTTGGGCTTTGCCGTTCTGGACGGTGGTGGCCGGCCAGGTAAAGGGGATCTTGAGCAGTTCGCGGCCGCCGACTTCGCGCACCGCTTCGACCACCAGAGTGTAATTGCCCGGGGCGAGGGCTTTCAGTGCCGGCTGCTTGTCGTTGAACGACAGCGCCTGCTTGCCGGCCGGGCGGGTGGGGCCGGTGACGCCGTCCACGGGCACGTCCAGGGTACGACCGCTCTTGCGCCACCACTGGCGCAGGTCGGGCAGCCACTTGGTGCCGTGGCCTTCGCTGTTGCCGGTCTGCTGGTACCAGACCGAGAGATTGGCGGCCACTTTCTGGTCGGCCCCTTCCAGCCACACGGCGACATACGGGCGGTGATATTCGGCCACGTTGAGCTTGGGTACTTCGACGTTGATGTCGAGGGTGGCGGCGTAGGCCGGGGTGGCGGCCAGCAGGCCGCTCAGGGCGATGGTCAGGGTGACGCGCATGGTGCGGCTCCGTGGGGGACGATCAAGGTAGGAGGGTCAGTGGATCAGGATCAGGGCGATCAGCAGCGGGATCATCAGGCCCAGGCCGACCAGCGGCCAGGTCATGCGACGCTGGCGGGCATGCAGGTGCAGCAGGAACAGGCCGGTGATGCAGAACACCAGGCAGGCCACGGCGAACACGTCCAGGAACCAGCCCCAGGCCGGTCCGGCGTTGCGGCCTTTGTGCAGGTCGTTGAAATAGGAGATCCAGCCGCGCGAGGTGGCTTCGTATTCGACCGCGCCACTGTCGCGATCGATGCTGAGCCAGGCGTCGCCGCCGGGGCTGGGCATGGACAGGTAGATTTCGCCCTCGGACCATTCGGCGCGGCGGCCGCCGACGGAAATGGCCAGCTGCGCATCGAGCCAGCGCGCGGCGGGGCGCGGAATCGGGGCGTTGCCGTCGGTGCGGTCGCCAAGTTGTGCGAGCAGGTCGGCGGGCAATTCGAGCTGGCGATTGACCACCTTCGGGGTGGCTTCGATGCTGGACGCGTGATTGAGGGTGATGCCGGTGGCGGCAAACAGGAGCATGCCGATCAGGCACACGGCCGAGCTGATCCAGTGCCACTGGTGCAGGGTGCGCAGCCAGAAGCCACGACGTTGTTGCTGCTGCACGCTGGAGGAGGGAGTGGCCACGGTCACGCTGCTGGGAACTGAATGGCGAATTACACCATTGATGAGAATGGTTCGCAATTTCTGGGTTTGCGGGGCTCCTGTGCTTGGAGGCGAGCGTCGCAAGCGCGGGACGTCCAGATCCTTAGCTGGCCAGCGGATATGGGTAAAAGCGGGTGCCTCGCAGTTTGTTTACTGAGGGCTGCCGAGCATGGCTCGGCACTACCGGTACACGGCCCCCGGGTAGAGCCGAGCCATGCTCGGCTGCTCCTGCTCCTGCTCCTGCTCTTGCTCTTGCTCTTGCTCCTGCCCTTGCTCTTGCTCTTGCCCTTGCTCTTGCTCCGGATCTCAACGCGGCGACCCGCCAACTTTCCGGGGGCGGTGGGGGCGGGGTTGCGGGATCGTAGAGCGCTTCCTGATCCGCAGCTGGGCTGGCGGGCATGGGTAAAAAGCGGGTGCCTTGCAGTTTATTTCGTGAGGGCTGCCGAGCATGGCTCGGCACTACCGATATACGGGCCCTGGTAGAGCCGAGCCATGCTCGGCTGCTCCTGCTCCTGCTCCTGCTCCTGCCCTTGCCCTTGCTCTTGCTCTTGCTCTTGCCCTTGCTCCGGATCCCACTTCCGCCCCCACCGCACCGCCCCCGCAGTGCGCAGGCCGTCCGCCGTTGCCGTCGCCCTCAGAACTTCGCGTTCACCGAGATCCAGTAACTCCGGCGCTGGTCCTTGGTGGCGTAATCGTCCACGCAGTTGTACTCGCTGTCGCTGCTCAGCACGCACGACTGCGACACGAAGTCCTTGTCGAACAGGTTGTTCACCCGCGCGTTGAGCGTCAGCCAGGGATTGATGTTCCAGCTGCCGCCCAGGTGGAAGATCGTGTAGTCCTCGTAGTAGCGCACCTGCGACGTGTTTACCCCGCCCACGTTGCTCAGCAGCGTGTCGCGGTAACGGTCGTAACGCCCCTCGCCGATCAACGACAGGCTGACCGCATCGCTGAGCTGCCAGTTCAGGCTGGCATTGGCCATGTGCCTGGCCGGCGTCGTGGTGCCGCCCACCGGCTTGCCCTTGTCCACGCCGCTGGTCTGCTCGGAGCGCGTGTAGGTGTAGTTGCCACGCAGCTGCAGGTTGTCCAGCAGGTCCACATAAGCGGCCGTTTCAATGCCCTTGGTCTCGGCCTTGTCCACGTTCACGCTCTGCGCGAACGTGCTGTAGCCCAACGCTGCCCAGCCCGGACCGACGTCAACGCAGTAGCCACTGCCGGCCGGTGCCACTTCGCAGTTCGGGAAGGTGCCGCCGCTGGCGATCTTGTCGTCGAACTTGTTGAGGAAGCCGGTCACGTTGAAGCCCCACTGCGCGCCCTCGTAGTACGTCGCGATCTCATAGTTGGTGCTGGTTTCCGGCTTCAGGTTCGGCGAACCCACCAACGGCAGCACGCCCTGGCCGCCGAAGCCGGTCACCCCCGGGAACAGCTGGTCGGGGCGCGGGGTCTTGTAGCCGGTGCTCACGCCGCCCTTGATCGTCCATGCATCGCTGGCGTTCCACACCAGGTATCCGCGCGGACTGACGTGGCTGCCGAAGATGTTGTGGTCGTCATAACGCACGCCCACCGTAGCGGTGAGCGTATCGGTCAACGACCAGTTGTCCTCGGCGAACACCGACCACATCCGATGCTGCTGCTTCACGTTGGCGCGGTAGCCGGCGCCGTCCATGCCGAACACGCCGTCGACCATGTCGGTGTCGTTGTATTGGCCGCCCACGGTCAGCTTGTGCGCGCCGAAGGTCATGTCCAGCAT
>NZ_JBFULO010000295.1:0-4861 GCF_054049855.1 Stenotrophomonas sp. P5_B8
GGCACGGCTGGTGCGCCACAGCGTCCCCTCGCTGTCGGTGCTGGCCTACAGCGAGGTGCCCGAGGACAAACGCTTGAAGCTGGTCGGCACGATCAGCTGACGCCGGAACGCCGACGGCAACGCGCCAGAAAACAGACACACCCCATTCGATATCAACGCAGCAGGACATAAAGGGAAACCCGGACCGTGCAGACCACCGACAACCAGCGCTTCCCTTCGACTACTCCGCCGCCCCAGTCCCGGTACCACAGCATGAAAATCAAACGCTTCGTCGCCTCCGATATGCGCTCGGCCATGAACCTGGTGCGCAAGGAACATGGTCCTGATGCGGTGATCCTGTCCAACCGGCGGATCGAGGAAGGCGTCGAGATCGTGGCGGCGGCGAACTACGACGAAGGCGCGGTGCAGCGTGCGCTGGAAGCGGCACGCAAGGATGTCGCGCCGCCGCCGGTGCCGCGTCCGCGCAATGCCGCCGATGCAGTCATTGCCGCGGTGACCCGTCGCAGGCCCGCCACCGCCGCGCCGGAACCGGTGGCCGCCACCACCTCGGCCGTGGCCGCCCTGGCCCGCGCCGCCGTCGGCGCGACCGGTCGCACCCTGGATTCGGCCAACGAAATCGTGCCGCCGCGCGGCAGCAGCGGTTTCGCCGCCACCCTGGCCCACGCCAGCGCACCGTCGATGGCCGCATCGTCGCTGCCGGAACAGATCTTCGCCCCCTTCAATGTCGAACAGGCCGCTGCCGCTGCGATGGCGCAGGACGAGCCCGCCGTGGCGATCGCCGTCGCTGCACCGGCCGCCGTCGCTGCACCGGCCCCGATCAACCGCGCCCGCTTCATCATCGATCCGCYGATGGAGGATGAGCCGCACTTCCAGATGCATGTGCCAGCCGCGCAGGTGGCCATGCCGCCGCTGCCGGTCAGCATGGCGGTGCCGGTCGAGCTCGCTCCGGTCGTGACCGCCCCCATCGTCGAGGCCTTGCCCACCCCGGTGCCTGCCGTACTGGCTCCGCCGGTTGAGACCGCGCTGCAGGCGCCGGCGCCGCTGGCCGCCGCCGAACCGGCGCAGGCCCAGCCGCTGCCGGTGACCACCGAACTGATGATGGTGCCGCGCGATGACGAAGAGATCCGCCAGCTGCGCCACGAAGTGGCCGGCATGCGCCAGGTCATCGAGCGCGAAATGCACCGCTTCACCGACGAGCGCCTGCGCGGCGCGCCGGTGCGTGCCGCCGCGCTGGACCTGATGGACGAATACGGCTTCGATGCCGGCATCAGCCGCGACGTGGCCATGCAGATTCCGCTGGACACCGAAGCCCACCGTGGCCGCGGGCTGATGCTGGGCCTGCTGTCCAGGAAGCTGCCGATCGCCCCGGTCGATCCGCTCGAGGCCGGCGGCGTGATCGCCCTGGTCGGCCCGACCGGCGCCGGCAAGACCACCACCATTGCCAAGCTGGCCTCGCGCTTCGCCGAGAAGCACGCCGCCCGCGACGTTGCCCTGGTCACCACCGACACCGGCCGCATCGGCGCCCGCGAGCAGCTGTACGGCTTCGGCCGCCAGCTTGGCATCGCCGTGCACGAGGCCAGCAGCGGCAGCGACCTGAACCGGCTGCTGGAGCGCCTGAAGGACTACAAGCTGGTGCTGATCGACACCGCCGGGCTGGGTCCGCGTGACCGCGCCTTGGCCGCCCAGCTGCAGTGGCTGCGCGCCGCCGAGCAGATCCGCACCCTGCTGGTGCTGCCGGCCAACACCAGCTTCGGCGACATGGACGAGGTTGTCCGCCGCTTCAGCGCCGCCAACCCGCAGGGCGTGGTGCTGAGCAAGCTGGACGAAACCGGTCGCTTCGGCACCGCCCTGTCGGTGGCCGTGGACCACCGCCTGCCGATCACCTGGGTCACCGATGGCCAGGACGTTCCCGAAGACCTGCACCGGGCCAGTGCCGCCAATCTTGTACTTCGCCTTGAAGATTTGCGCCGCGCGGCCGATATGCCCTGCAACCCGGAGTTCAACCATGCCGTCGCGTGAGTACGCCAAGCTGACCAAGACCTTCCCGCTGTCTGCCACCCGCAGCCAGCCGCTGGGCCCTGTGCGCACCATCGCCGTCACCGGCGGCAAGGGCGGCGTGGGCAAGACCAACGTCTCGGCCAACCTGGCCGTGGCGCTGGCCGACATGGGCAAGCGCACGCTGCTGCTGGATGCCGACCTCGGGCTGGCCAACATCGATGTGATCCTGGGCCTGCAGCCCAAGCTGACCCTGGCCGACCTCGTCGCCGGGCGCTGCACCCTGGAAGAAGTGATCCTGGAGGGCCCGGGTGGCGTACTGGTGGTACCGGCCGCGTCCGGTCGCCGCCACATGGCCGAACTGCAGCCGGCCGAACACGTCGGCCTGGTCAACGTGTTCTCCGAACTGGAGCGCGAGCTGGACTTCATGGTGGTGGACACCGCCGCGGGCATCACCGATGGCGTGCTGACCTTCTGCCAGGCCGCGCAGGATACCGTGGTGGTGGTCTGCGACGAGCCGGCCTCCATTACCGACGCCTACGCGCTGATCAAAGTGCTCTCGCGCGAGCGCGGCGTAGACCGCATCCAGGTGGTGGCCAACATGGTCCGTGACCCGAACGAAGGCCGCGTGCTGTACGAAAAACTGACCCGGGTCTGCGAGAAGTTCCTCGCCGATGTGTCGCTGAACTACCTCGGCTGCGTGCCGCAGGACGACTGGCTGCGCCTGTCGGTGCAGCGCCAGCAGCCGGTGGTCAAGGCCTACCCGTCCAGCCCGGCCGCGCTGGCCATCACCGAGATCGCCCGCCGCACCGCCCGCTGGCAGGCACCGACCGAGCCACGTGGCGGGGTCGAATTCTTCCTGGAACGCATCCTCAAGCAACGCGGGGTGACCGCATGAAAGGCGCCGCAAGATACAAAGAAGTCCAGCGCACGGCCGCCAACGAGTGCATCGCACAGCACTCCGACCTGGTCCGACGCATCGCCCACCACCTTGCCGCGCGCCTGCCGGCCAGCGTGGAAGTGGATGACCTGATCCAGGCCGGCATGATGGGCCTGATCGAGGCTTCGCGCAGCTACGATGCCGACCAGGGCGCCTCGTTCGAGACCTACGCCTCGATCCGCATCCGCGGCTCGATGATCGACGAGATCCGACGCGGCGACTGGGTGCCGCGTTCGGTGCACCGCCGTGCCCGCGATGCCGCTTCCACCATCCGTCGCCTGGAACAGAGTACCGGCCGCGCCGCCAGCGCCACCGAGGTGGCCGCCGCGATGGACATGCCCCTGCCCGACTACCTGCGGCTGATGGAAGACGCCGCACGCGGCCAGGTGCTGAGCCTGGAGTCCCGCATTGAAGACCRGGGCGAGCTGGACACCGTCGCCCAGGGCGGCCCGACCCCGCAGCAGGTGCTAGAACGCGGCGAGTTCGGCCGCGAGCTGGGCAATGCGATCGGGCTGCTGCCCGAACGCGAACAGCTGGTGCTGTCGCTGTACTACGAGCAGGAACTGAATCTGAAGGAGATCGGCGCGGTACTCGGTGTGAGCGAGTCGCGTGTCTGCCAGATCCACGGCCAGGCGGTATTGCGCCTGCGTGGCCGACTGAAGATCTTCGAGGCGGCCGACGCCGGCCTCGAGAACCATTGATACCGAGGAAAGTGCTTTGAACAAGAACATGCGTATCCTGATCGTCGACGACTTCTCGACCATGCGTCGTATCGTCAAGAACCTGCTGGGCGATCTGGGCTTCACCAATACGGCCGAAGCCGAGGACGGGCATGCCGCACTGTCTCTGTTGCAGAGCCAGTCGTTCGATTTCGTGGTCACCGACTGGAACATGCCGGTGATGACCGGCATCGACCTGCTCAAGGCGATCCGTGCCGACGCCAAGCTCAAGACGTTGCCGGTGCTGATGGTGACCGCTGAAGCCAAGCGCGAGCAGATCATCGAAGCGGCCCAGTCCGGCGTCAACGGCTACATCATCAAGCCGTTCACCGCCCAGACCCTGGAAGAAAAGCTGGGCAAGATCTTCGAACGCCTGGCGGCGAGCGCCTGATGGAAACCCTTCGCGACAAATCGGCGCTGGTGCAGCGCCTGCAGGATGCCCTGGCCGCGCTGGAAAGCGGCGATGAAGCCGGCTGGCGTCGGGAAATCGACGCGCTGGCCGCGCTGCGCACCCAGCCGATGATGGCCGGGCTGAACCGGCTCGCCCGCGAACTGGGCCAGGCGTTGGGCGAACTGCCCAGCCTGCCCAGCGAAGCCGGCGAGCTGGACGATGCCTGCGCGCGCCTGGACCACGTGGTGGCGATGACCGAACAGGCCACCCACCGCACCCTGGATCTGGCCGAGGAATGCCGCGCGCTCACCGAGCAGCTGCGCGCCAACGGGTTGACGGCCGACCAGGACCAGCAGCTGGACAAGATCCGCCACAACCTCACCGAGATCGCGCTCACCCAGAGCTACCAGGACCTCACCGGGCAGATCATCCGCCGCGTGGTCGGCATCGTGCGCCGCGTGCATGAGGGCTTCGGTGCGCTGGGCCTGCCACCGCAGGACGACAACGCGCACAAGCGCGACAACGGCCTGGCCGGCCCGGCCGTGAGCGGCCTGGATCGCCACCAGGTGTCACAGGTCGACGCTGACGACCTGCTTTCCGATTTGGGGCTGTAAAACCATGAGTGCTGTTCCAGACGATATTGCTGCCGATTTCATCCTCGAGGCCCAGGAAATCCTGGATCGCCTCGGCGAACAGCTGGTGTCGCTGGAGCAGTCGCCCCAGGACAGTGACCAGCTCAACGCGGTGTTCCGCGGTTTCCACACGCTCAAGGGCGGTGCCGGCTTCCTCGGCATCCAGGCCATGGTCGAGCTGTGC
>NZ_JBFULO010000296.1:0-4850 GCF_054049855.1 Stenotrophomonas sp. P5_B8
GAAGTTGCGGTTGATCTCGTAGACGCGCTCCAGCCCACCCACGACCAGGCGCTTGAGGTACAGCTCCGGGGCCACGCGCAGGTACAGGTCCAGGTCCAGCGCGTTGTGGTGGGTGGTGAACGGCTTGGCCGTGGCGCCGCCGGGGATGTAATGCATCATCGGCGTTTCGACTTCGAGGAAGTCGCGGTTGTCCAGCCACGCGCGCATCGCGCGGATGATCCGCGAGCGCTTGATGAACACCTCGCGCGACTCCGGCGTCACGATCAGGTCGACGTAGCGCTGGCGGTAGCGCTGCTCCACGTCGGACAGGCCGTGCCACTTGTCCGGCAGCGGGCGCAGCGACTTGGTCAGCAGGCGGATGCTGGTGGCCTTGACCGACAGCTCACCGGTCTTGGTGCGGGTCAGCCCACCCTCCACTGCGATGATGTCGCCCACGTCCCAGCCCTTGAAGGCGGTGTAGGCATCGCCCAGGGTGCTGCCCTGCAGGAACAGCTGGATGCGACCGGATTCGTCCTGGATCTGGGCGAAGCTGGCCTTGCCCATGACCCGCTTGGCCATCAGCCGGCCGGCCATCCTGACCTGGCGGTCGGCAGCGTCCAGGGCCTCGGCGGTCCACTGTTCGGCGTCGGCGAACTCGGCCTGCAGGGCGCCGGCGAAGTGCTCGCGACGGAAGTCGTTCGGGTAGGCGATGCCCTGCCCGCGCAGCGCCGTCAGTTTCGCGCGGCGCTCGGCGATGAGGCTGTTCTCGTCGACGGGGGGCTGCGGCGCGTGGGTCTGATCGTTCATGGCGTGGGTCTATGTCTGGGGGAGGTACGAACCCCGCCATCATGCCGATGGACGGGGCAGAGTGCGAAATCCCCGGGCGGGCCCGGGGCGGGCGCATCGGGCCGCGTGGGGCGACCCGACGGTCAGGCGTCGATGCGTTTGGAGCCCACGGCCAGGCCGGACTTCAGGCTGGCCTCGACGAACTCGTCGAGGTCGCCGTCCAGCACTTTCTGGGTGTCCGAGCGCTCGATGCCGGTGCGCAGGTCCTTGATGCGGCTCTGGTCGAGCACGTAATTGCGGATCTGGCTGCCCCAGCCGATGTCGGATTTGGTTGCTTCCACCGCATCGCGCTCGGCGTTGCGCTTCTGGACTTCCAGCTCGTACAGCTTGGCGGCCAGCATCTTCATCGCGTTGTCGCGGTTCTGGTGCTGGCTGCGGCCGGTCTGGCAGGCCACGACCGTGTTGGTCGGAATATGCGTGATACGCACCGCCGACTCGGTCTTGTTGACGTGCTGGCCACCGGCACCGGAGGAGCGGTACACGTCGGTGCGCAGGTCGGCCGGGTTGATGTCGATTTCGATGTTGTTGTCCACTTCCGGGGACACGAACACCGAGGTGAAGCTGGTATGGCGGCGGTTGTCCGAATCGAACGGCGACTTGCGCACCAGGCGGTGCACGCCGGTTTCGGTCTTCAGCCAACCATAGGCGTAATCGCCTTCAACGCGCAGCGTGGCGGACTTGATGCCGGCGACGTCGCCACCGGACACTTCCATCAACTCGGTCTTCCAGCCGCGCGATTCGCACCAGCGCAGGTACATGCGCAGCAGGATTTCGGCCCAGTCCTGGGCTTCGGTGCCACCGGCACCGGCCTGGATGTCCACGAAGGCCGGGGCGGTGTCCATCTGGCCGGAGAACATGCGCTGGAATTCCAGCTGTTCCACGTGCTTCTGGTACTTGTCCAGGTCGGCGACCACGGCCAGGGCGGTATCTTCGTCCTGCTCGCTTTCAGCCAGTTCGAGCAGTTCGCCGGACTCGGACAGGCCGTCCAGGATCGTGGCGATRCCGCCGACGGTCTTTTCCAGGTTGGCGCGTTCACGGCCCAGGTTCTGGGCGTACTCGGCGTTGTTCCAGATGTCTGGGTTTTCCAGTTCCCGGGTTACTTCTTCCAGACGCTCTTTCTTGGCGTCGTAGTCAAAGATACCCCCTGAGCGAGAGCACGCGATCGGTCAGATCGGTGATTCGCTGGCGCACGGGATTGAGCTCGATCATATCGGCGGTGTTGAAGGCTTGGGACAAGGCCTGAATTGTAGCTTGGAACGCCCGTTCATGTAGATGCGCGGGTGGTGCCGCCCGGCATTGCCGCATCCGTTGAGCCCGCCGCCGCCCCCTGCCCCAGCGCCGCGCGCAGGCCCGGCAGCTGGCGGCGGCTGCAGGGCAGCGCGCTGCCGTCGGCCAGGTGGGCGCGTGCTTCGCCGCTGTCCAACGGCTCGATGGACACCAGGAAGCCCAGGTTGAGCACGTAGCTGCGGTGGATGCGCACGAACCGCGCCGGGTCCAGCCGCGCCTCCAGCGCGGCCATGGTGCTGCGCAACGGGTAGTCGTGGCCGCGCACGTGCAGGTTCATGTAATTGCCGGCGGCCTGGGCGTATTCGATGTCGCCGGTAGCCACCAGGAAATCACGGCCGAGCTTGCGCACCAGGAAACGCTCGGGCCGGTCCACCGGTTCTTCGGGCGGTGCATCCTCCGGCGCGGCCAGCAGGTGCGCCTCGCCTTGCCGCCGGCGGCCGAACCAGCTGAAGAAGTGCTCGATCGCCACGAAGGTGAAGAACGCGCGGACGTCCTTGAGGTACTCGTACAGCAGCCGAGAAACCCAGCCGGAGCCATCGACGTAATGCTCGCCCAGGCTCGCGTAGGCCAGGTGACGCAGCGCCATCATCCCGACCACGTGCAGCAGCGACCACGCCACGCTGGCCAGCAGGTAGAGCGGCAGCCGGCGCGTCCAGGTGTCGGCATGCAACGGCCAGCGTTGGCAACCCCACCACAGCAGCGGCAGGGTGAGCAGGATCATGCCGGCGCTGCTCAGCTCCCAGGTCATCGGCTGCCACAACGCGAGCGCCTCGCCACGGCGGCTGGCGTCCATGACCTCGACGAAGGCGTTGGCCACCGCGCTGGCAAGCAGGATGGCGGCCCAGACCAGCCAACGGGTGGTGGGGCGCCAGCGGGAGGAAGGGCGGGAAGTCATCGGGTCGTCCATGCGGCGGGGCGGAATCATGCAGCAATCGGGCATGGTAGCTGCTGGTGCGGCGCATCGGCTGCCCGCAGCGCGCATCCGACACACGGCACGGGCGTCCCGGCCGTGTGTCCCCTGCAGACTAACGCGGGTGCTAGCGCACCTCGAATTCCCCCACCAGCACCGTCTCCGCGCGTTCCTTCAGCCGCATCGTGACCTGCTGGTCGCGCTGCCTGCGTGTCCCCCAATGCGTACTCAGGCGCAGGCTCAGCGTGGTGGCGCCGGTGACCAGCTGCTCACGGCTGCCGAAGAAATTGGCCTCCACCTTGTACGTGCCCGGCTTGGCCTCGCGCAGCGAGAACTGCTCGGGCCCGTAGCCGCCAGTGAAGTCCTGCGACATCTGCCCGCCCTGGTAGGTGAGGCGGTTGCCGTAATACGCGCGCTCGCCGTTGGGGTCGGTGACCCACAGGTCCATGTCGCTGTTGTCGCTGTCCCAGCTGAGCACCACGCGCAGGTCCAGCGGCATCGCACGACGCAGACGCGGATCGACCGCGCTCAGGTCCACCCGCTCGCGCGCGGCGAGGGTGTTGAGTTCGTCCAGCGCGATCAGCGAGATCCCATCGAAGCGACCGTCCCAAGGCCGCTCCACCACCTCATTGAACATCGCCACGGCCTGCGGGTACTGCCCGCTGGCCTCCAGCGCCAGGCCCAGGTCACGGAAGCTCTGCGGCTCCTCCTCGCCCAGCCGCAGCACCTGCTGGAACACCGGCACCGCCAGCTCGGGCGCCCTGGCCTGCATCAGCCGGTAGCCGAGCACGCGCAGCACATGGCGGTTCTCCAGCTGCATCTCGGCCAGGTTGGACAGCACCCGCAGGGCCAGGTCGCGCTGGCCCTTGGCCAGCAGCAGATCGGCCACGTCCAGGTAGAAGGCGCTGCTGTCGGCGTGCTGGTCGCGCTCGGCCAGGTACGTGGCGTACAGCTGTGCCGGCGGGGCATCGCGCAGGCGGCGCGCGTAGTCCGAATCGGGCTCCCACGGGGCCAGGGCGATCGCGATGGCGCCGCTGTTGGCCCTGCCGCCTGCGACCTTGCTGGCGGTCAGTTCGACGCTCTGCAGCTGGCCGCTCGCGCGACTGGGTGCCGCCATCGGCGCCATCGGCATCGGCGGTGCGGGCGCGCTGACCACGTCGTTGGCACGGGTCTCCATGTAAGGCTGCGCCTCGGCCGGTGCGGCCGCGGCGACCGGCATCGGCGCGGACTTCTCCAGCCCGGCCTTGGCTACCGGTGCGTCCTTGGGCCAGCGCGTGTTCCACCAGCGTTCGCGGTCGGCGAACTGCCGCGCGATCTGGTCCAGACGCTGGCGACGGGCCTGCTTTTCATCATCAATGCGCACCGCATGCAGACGGTCGTATGCCTCCCGCAGCGGTGCCGGTGCGCGGATGCCATAACGCAGGTAGTCGTCCAGGGTTTCCAGCACCAGCAGCGAGGTATCGGGCCCGACCAGGCGGAACTGCCGGAACAACGTGCGCATGGCGTCCTCGTGCGCGACCGGGTCTGCCGCGTACGCGGCCATCTGCGCATCGGCCCACGCGTGCGCCACCAGTCCACCGTCCAGCGCACGGGCGCCGGACACGGCAATGCGTTGTTGATGGACCCGGCCATCGGCCAGGCGCACCCCAACATCCACCGCGCCGTCAGTGCGCTGAACGCGCCCGGTGACGCGCAACCAGCCCTGACTGGCATGGCTGGCGTCGGCCACCAGTTGGTCCACGCCATCGCCGCGCAGTTCGACCACGTCAGCCGGCTGCTGCATCAACAACGGCATCGCGGCGTCGACCTCGGCGGCACTGGACAGCAC
>NZ_JBFULO010000297.1:0-4849 GCF_054049855.1 Stenotrophomonas sp. P5_B8
GGCATGGACTGGAAGCGATCCACATGGACCAGTCCGTCCTCCTTGATTTCATACTTGGTGAAGCTGCCGGCCGGGATCTCCACGGCCAGGTTGACCTCCTCCGGTGCTTCCCTGGGCTGGGCGGCCAGGAACGGGTGCAGCACCGCATTGGTGGCGGCACTGGCGCCCGCGAGCAGCAGCAATGCGGCGGCGATGGCGCCCAGGGGAATTACGCGTCGCGTGTCGATCATCATCGTCTCCAGCAGCGGCCGGGCGCGTGGAGGCGGCCCGGCCCGGGGGTCATTCCCAGCAACGGTCGGCGCGGCCCTTGAGGGTCTGCGCGCGCGTGCAGTCACGGGGGGCGATGCGTCCTTGCGTCAGCTCGGTCTTGTGCTTGCGGCCATCGGTGCTGCGGGTCAGCTCGAAGCCATCATAGAGCCGGCCGGTGACGGTGCGCGCTTCATAGCGCAGGTGCTGCGGGTCGATGTTCAACACCTGGAACAACTGGGTGTCCTCGCCGACCGGCGCCATGCTGGCACGTGCGGCATCGGACAACCGGTACTGCTTCGGCCCGGCCACGGTGACGATGAACTGCGGGGTCGCGCCCTGCCCTTCGCCACGACGGCCATAGGTGTGGTCGTGCCCCTGCAGCACCAGATCGACCTGATGGCGGCGCACCACCGGCAGCAGCACGTCACGCAGTTCGGCGTTCTCGCGACCTTCGCGCGGCGAGTAGAAGGGCTGGTGCAGCAGCACGATGCTCCACGGGTGCGGGTTGTCGGCCAGCACCTTGTCCAGCCAGACGGCCTGCGCCTGCGCGGTCCCCAGGTCCAGTGCCGAGGTGCCATCCAGCACCGCGATGCGCACGCCCTGGTAGTCGAACCAGTAGGTGCTGGTATCGGCCGCGTCCACGCCGTTGCGCGGCAGCGCGAAGGTCACCGGCCAATGGCGACCGAGCACGCGACGTTCCTGCGGGGTGTCTTCGAACTCCTCGACGTACTCATGGTTGCCGATCGCCGGGGCGACGGCGGTTTCCTGCGGCAGCCAGCCCGCGGCGGCGAACCACTCACCCCACTCGCTGTCGTCCTGGCCGTCGCCGCCGCTGACCAGGTCGCCGGCGAACAGGCTCAGGCGCGCCTGCGGGGCGGCCTTGAGACCGGCGCGCAGTACCCGCGAGACATGGCTGAGGTTCTTGTTCTGGGTATCGCCGAAGTACAGCAGGGTCAGCGCCTGGGTAGCGCTGCCGGCGGTGCGCAGCTGGTTCCAGGCACTCCACGTGGCCTGCCCCTGCACGCGCCACAGGTACAGCGTGTCGGGCTGCAGTCCGCTGACATCGGCGCGGTGGTAATGCGCGCTGCCGTTCTCGGTGTCCAGCACGCGGGTGCTGGCGGTGATGCGGGTGACGCGGCCAACATCGGGCGAATCGCCGGCCAGCACCCACTCCAGCACCGGCGTGCCGACCGTCGTGTCGGTCCGCCACGACACGCCGAAACCGCGCGCGGCGTCCTGTGCGGGCGAGGCCACGATCCGGTCCGGGAAGCCACTGGCGGCGTAATGGAGGTTGCCCGTCGGCACCTGCGTGTTCGGCTCGGCGACGGTGTCCGCGCTGTTCGCGATCAGCGGGGCGCTGCCGAGCAGCAACGCCAGCAGCACGGTCGCGCTGGCCATGGGCGTGCGCCTCATGGCGCGCACTCCAGCGGCAACGACAACTGCCTGGCCACGCTGGCCCAGTCGAAGGCGACCACGCCCTGGTCGTCGTGCACCGCGTACAGCACGCCGTGCGGGAAACGCGTGGAGGCATGCTGGTCCAGCCAGATGCCGTCGGTGTTGGCCACCTTGTTGCCCTGGAACGCGCCAACGTGCTTGAAGGTATGCCGGTCGAACAGGTGGAACACGCTGCGCTGCTTGCCCTGCTCGGTGGTGATCCACCAGCCGTCCTTGCCGCAGGTACGCAGCATCACGCCTTCGGCCTGCGCCTTGAAGGCATCGCGTCCAAAGGTGGTGCCGGTGAACCGGCCGTCCAGCGTGTAGACCTTGATCTCGCTGGCGTAGGTTTCGTCTTCCTCGGCGATCAGCAGGCGGTCGTTGGCCGGGTCGCCCCAGATCGATTCGACCACGCGCAGCGCGCCGGCCTCGCTGGTGTCGCCGATGCTGGACACCAGCCGGGCATCCAGCGCACCGCCCTTCACGCTGAGCGCGTAGCGGCGCACGCGCTTGTCCAGTTCGGCCAGCGGCGGCAGCCCGTCGTTGCCCTGCGCATCCTCGCCAGCGTCGTAGGAGTCGGTCACGTAAACCTCGTAACCCTCCCGCTGCTTGTTGACCCACAGCCCGTAGGGCTTGCGCAGGTCGTCGGCGGCGAACACGCCCAGCGGGGTGAAGTCGGGCAGTTGCAGGACCTGCACGCGGTGGTTGTCGCGCTCCACGATCAGCACCACGTCATCGACCACGGCGATGCCGTTGGGGCGGACGAACTGGCCCGGTGCGGTGCCGGTGCTGCCGACGTCGCGCAGGTGTGCACCGGTCTGGCCGTCGTACACCACCAGCTTGTCGGTGGCCTTGGCGGTGGCGATCAGCCACTGATGCCCATCGGCGGTGGTCCAGCTGGCTGGCGAGTCGATGTTGTCGGCCGGCGTCATCGGGGTCAGGAAGGCTTCGGCTACCGTGCTCACCGCGCGGGCGGCATCGGCCGCTGGCGCAACCGGTGCCGGCGCAGCACCGTGCCGGCAGGCCGCCAACAGGGCCAGGCTCAACAGGCCGATGACAGGGCGTGCGCGCCTCACAGGGCCACCTTCAGGCCGAGCGCATAGGTGCGACCGTATTCTTCCATCTGCAACGTACGCGAGCGCGTGCCCTGATACAGCTCCAGCGGCTTGTCGAGCAGGTTCTGCGCCTCGAAATAGACGCTCACGTTCGGGGTGAACTTGTAGTCCAGGCTGAAATCCAGCTGGGTGTTGGGCGCCACGTAGATGTCGTAGGCGCGGCTGTCCCCGAGCGTGTCCAGATACTCGCTGCGGTACACCGCGGCGAGGCGGGTACTGAAGGCATCTTTCTCGTAGCCGATGTGCGCGCTGTACACATGCTTGGACGCACGCGGCAGCATGAAGTCGTCACGCTCGCGACCGGCTACGCCCGGATCGAAATCGGTGTCCAGCCAGGTGCCGCTGGCGCCGACCAGCAGCCCGTCCCAACCGGCCGGCAGGAACGCCAGCTGCTGCTGCCAGTTGAACTCGGCCCCGGTGACGTTGGCCTTCTCGCCGTTGATCACGCGGGTGACCTCGTAACCCGGATACGCCGGATCATTGTTGCTCACAGTGTTGACGATGTAGCCGTCGATCGACTTGTGGAACAGGCCCAGCGAGATGATACCGGTGCTGCCGATGTACTTCTCCACCGACAGATCGAGGTTGTTGGATTCGTACGGGTCCAGCTGCGGGTTGCCGATCCGCACTTCTTCATCGCCCCGGCTCAGGCCGACGCGCGGGGCGATGTCGCCGAAAGACGGCCGCGACACGGTCTTGTTGGCGGCCGCGCGCAGCACCCAGTCGTCGCCGGCGTCATAGCGCAGGTGCAGGCCGGGCAGCACGTTGGTGTAGCTGCGGCTCACGCTGAGCGGGGTGACCGTGTAGCTGCGGCCATTGCTGGCCACGTCGACACTGTTGCCGGTGGCGGTGAACTGGGTATTTTCCACGCGCACGCCGCCGATGATGCGCAGCGCGCCGATATCCCAGGTGCCCATCGCATAGCTGGCGAAGATGTCTTCGCTGGCGGTGTAGTCCTCTTCCAGCGAGGTGAGCGCGTTGCCGCCGGCGTCCTGTGGGCGCGCACTGTACTGGGCGCCGTGCTGGGCCCAGTAACGGCGCATGGCATCCGAACTCATGCCCTGGCCGAGACTGCCGCCGCGATGGTCCGGGCTGGCAGTGGTCCAGTCCGACAACGCGATGTCCGGACCGACCCGCAGTTCGCGCTCGTCGGTATCGGCGTTGCGGTCGCGCCACCGGCCGAGCAGGCCGAACTTATAACTGGTGTTGTCGCCGTCGAAACGCAGATTGACCTGCGCGCTGCGCTCCTCATCGTCCACGCGCTTGGGCGAAAGCACGACGCGGTCGACGTCGTAGTTGCCGTTGTCCATCCAGCCGGCATCGCCGAGGGTAAGGCCGGGTACGCGGCTGCGCTGGTCGACGGTGGCGCTGGTGTCATAGCCGGCGTATTCGAAGCGCGCTTCCATCTCGTCGTTGACGCGTTCTTCGGTGCGGGTGTAGCCGACCTTGTAATCCAGCACCGCGCCGCTGAGGCGATTCTCGCCGCCCAGGCTGGCGGCGAAGGTGTTTTCCTTCTTGGTGCGGTAGCGCATGCGCTTCTGGATCGCATCGGCGGGCAGGTCATCGATGCGGTACTGATGGTTGCCCAGTGCGGTCACCTCGCCGTCGCCGACGTTGAAGAGGGTGCGCTGGCGGGTTTCGGCATCATCGAACTGGCTGTACAGCGTGCGCAGGTAGTAGCGGCTGTCCTCGTTGGGCCGCCAGTCGAGGTTGAGGTTGGCGCCGATACGCTTGCGCTCGATCTCGTACTTGCGGCGCTGCAGGCTGTTGGCGAACAGGTCATCGTCGGCGCCGCCGTCGAACGTGCCGTACTCCACTTCGGTGTTGTCCGATTCGAACTTGCGGTTCTGGTAGTTCACGCCGAGCGCCACGCCGAAGGTATCGGCGAACACTTCGCTGTAGTTGATGGCCGCCTTCGGGCTGGTGTTGCCGGACAGCTGCTGGTGGCTGGCCTCGATCTWGCCGCGCAGGTTGCGGCCTTCGCGGTCGAAGGCCGACGCCGACTCAACCAGGATCGCACCGCCGATGGCATCGCCGGGCATGTCCGGGGT
>NZ_JBFULO010000298.1:0-4838 GCF_054049855.1 Stenotrophomonas sp. P5_B8
GGAGGCCGCCACGCGGCCGGGGGACATTTGCGCCAGGGGCCTACCGCCCGCTACGGGGCCCTCACGCTCGCGGTAGCCCCGAACGGAGACACCACCCGATCCACCGTCGCCGGCACTGCCCGTCCACACGAGTAGCCTCTCACTCACGCTGCGAAGGCCCTCGCAACGAGACGCGCCGCTCAGATGGGAGAAGAACCATAAAAAAACGCCCGGGCAAGCCGGGCGTTTCGTTGTGGCACGTTACCGGTGGAGCCACCACGCTTGGCGGCTCACCGATACGGACCTCAGTGCGCCCGCACCCGCGCCACGATCTTGGCCGCCTGCGCCGCGCTGTCGCGCACCTTGTCCCACTGACCGTGCTCGATCCAGCTCCCCGGCACCATCCACGACCCGCCGATGCAGACCACGTTCTTCTGCTCCAAGTACTCGGCCGCCGTGTCCTCGGTGATGCCACCGGTCGGGCACAGCTTCAGGTCCGGAATCGGGCCGGCCAGGCCCTTGATCATCGCCAGCCCGCCCACGGCCGAGGCCGGGAACAGCTTGCACACCCGGAACCCACGCGCATACAGCGCCAGCATCTCCGTCGGCGAGGCCGCACCGGGTACCACCGGCAGCACCGCCTGCGCCAACGCATCGGCCATGTGCGCCGGCGTCCCCGGCGTCACCAGGAAATCCGCGCCCGCATCGATCGACTGCTGCATCTGCGCCACCGTCAGCACCGTGCCCGCACCCACCACCACATCGGGCAGCTCGCGCTTGAGCATCGCCAGTGCCTCCATCGCCACCGGCGTACGCAGCGTCAACTCGATCGCCGGCAGCCCGCCTTCCAGCAGCGCGGCACTGACCGCGCGCGCCTGGTCGAGCGTATGCACGGTCACCACCGGCAGGATGCCGGCGGCAAGCAGCAGGGATTCGGCGCGTTTCTGGTGTTCGGCGATGCTCATGTGTTCTTTCTCTCTTCTCAATGACTGAAGCGCAAAAAGCGCCGAAATGTGTCGGGAGGCAGCGGTTGGCCCTGATCAGGACCGTCAAGCGGCATGGGCCCGACGCATGCGTCGGGCGGGTTGGGCAGGACGCCCAACCCTGGCCTTGCTGTGTACGCAGGATCGCGTACACGCGCAAGCCGCTTGCGAGCCCCCATGGATGGGTTTACGGCGTGTCCTGATCAGGGCCAACCGCTGYCTCGGCCAGGACAACCAACCGCTGCGTTTGCTTCAGGCGTCCTTCGCCTCATGCGGCGCATCCGCCGCCGCCGCATCACGACCCAGATCGTACTCGGCGTCGTAATTCCAGATATCGCCCTCGGCCGTCGCCGGCCCGCACGAAATCGAAATCGCGCCCTGGTCGGCCGGACCCACCACGCGCCGGTTCAGCGCGAACAGATTGCGGCCCAGATCGTTCGCCGCCGGTGCGGTGTTGGGTGCCGGCGCGCGCGCGGCGAATTCCGCCGCATCCACCAGCAACTCCAGCGTGCCGGCTTCACCATCCAGGCGGATGATGTCGCCCTCGCGCACCCGCGCCAGCGGACCACCGCGCGAGGCTTCCGGGGTCATGTGGATGGCCGCCGGGAACTTGCCCGATGCGCCCGACAGACGACCATCGGTCACCAGCGCCACCCGCCGTCCCTGGTTCTGCAGCAGCCCCAGCAGCGGCGCCAGCGAATGCAGCTCGGGCATGCCATTGGCACGCGGCCCCTGGTAACGCACCACCGCAACGAAATCGTGCGGCAGCACGCCGGCCGCATGCAGCTTGTTGAGTACCTGCGGCGCATCGACCACCACGGCCGGTGCCTCGATCGTGCGGAACTCCGGCTTTACCGCCGACAGCTTGATCAGCGAACGGCCCAGGTTGCCGCGCAGCAGGCGCAGACCGCCCTGGGCTTCAAACGGCTCGGCCACGCCACGCACCACGCCGGGGTCGGCGCTTTCGCGCACACCGTCGACGTAGGTCAGCGTGCCATCGCGCAGCGCCGGCTCCTGGCCGTACTGGCGCATCCCGCCTTCGGCCACGGTCTGTAGGTCGGCGTGCATCAGCCCGGCGTCCATCAGTTCGCGGAACACGAACGCGGTGCCGCCGGCGGCGGCGAAACGGTTCACGTCGGCCTCGCCGTTGGGGTACACGCGTGCCAGCAGCGGCACCAGCTGCGACAGCTGGTCCATGTCGTCCCAGGTCAGCACGATGCCGGCCGCGCGTGCCACCGCGATCCAGTGGATGGTGTGGTTGGTCGAACCGCCGGTGGCCATCAGCGTCACCACCGCGTTGACGATCGCGCGCTCGTCGATCAGGCGGCCGAGGGGACGGAAGTCATCGCCCAGTGCACTGATTTCCAACGCGCGCTCACCGGCGCGACGGGTCAGCGCATCGCGCAGCGGTGTATCCGGATTGACGAACGACGCGCCCGGCAACTGCACGCCCATCGCCTCGAGCAGGGTCTGGTTGGAGTTGGCGGTGCCGTAGAAGGTGCAGGTGCCCGCGCCGTGATACGAGCCGGCTTCGGCTTCCAGCAGTTCTTCGCGGCTGGCCAGGCCGGCCGCGTAGCGCTCGCGCACTTCGGCCTTCTGCTTGTTCGGGATGCCCGGGGTCATCGGGCCGGCCGGCAGGAAGATCGCCGGCAGGTGGCCGAACGCCAGCGCGCCGATCAGCAGGCCCGGCACGATCTTGTCGCACACGCCGAGGTAGACGCTGGCATCGAACATGTCGTGGCTCAGGCCGATCGCGGTGGACTGGGCGATCACATCGCGCGAGAACAGCGACAGCTCCATGCCGCCGCGGCCTTGGGTGACACCGTCGCACATCGCCGGCACGCCGCCGGCCACCTGCGCGGTGGCGCCCATGTCGCGCGCGGTCTGGCGCAGGATTTCCGGGTAGTGCTCGAACGGCTGGTGGGCCGAGAGCATGTCGTTGTAGGCAGTGATGATGCCCAGGTTCGGGGTGACCCCGCCGCGCAGGCGCGACTTGTCGGTCGGGCCGCAGGCGGCGAAGCCGTGGGCGAGGTTGCCGCAGCTCAGGCGCGAGCGGAACGGGCCGTCGCGCAGTGCGGCATCGATCCCGGCAAGGTACGCGGCGCGAGAGGCGACGCTGCGCTGGACGATGCGCTGGGTGATGGCATGGAGTTGGGGATGCAGGCTCATTGGCTACCGGCTATGAGAGGGCGAACGGAACAACACCGGGAGAGATCAGTCACACCAGTGGACGCGCAGTTTCGCGCCGTCGAGATCGATCGCGTTGAGGATGGGATACAGCTGCGGATTGTTGCTTTCCAGCGCCTGCTTGAGCACTTCCAGCTTCTGCTTGCCGCGTAGCAGCAGCAGGCGCTGGCGGCTCTGCTTCAAGCCGTGCGGGGTGAGCGTGATGCGCAACGGCCACTGATTGGCACCGGGGCAACCGGTGGCGTCCAGCGCGGCGTAGGGCAGGGTGCTTTCCAGTGCGCGGTTCAGGTCCTTGGAGCCGGGAAACAGCGAGGCGGTATGGCCGTCGTTGCCCATGCCGAGCACGCTCAGGCACGGTGTCTGGCTGTGCTGGGCCTGCAGGTTGGCGGTATACACGCACTCGGGCAGCGGCTTGCCGACCCGCACCAGCGGATCGAAATGCGCGCCTTCGGCACGCGCCAGGAAGCTTTCGCGGACCAGCCAGGCATTGCTGTCGCGATCCTGCGGCGACAGCCAGCGCTCATCGACCAGGCTCACTTCGACCCGGTCCCAGTGCACGTCCAGTTCGGCCAGCGCCTGGTAGACCGGGGCCGGCGTGGTGCCGCCGGACAGCAGCATGCGCGCGCGGCCGAAGGTGGTGATGTCCTGGTTGAGCGCCTGTGCCATTTCCGCGGCGATGGCTTCGATCCAACCATCGGCATCGCCGTGGCGGATCAGCGTGAAGCGGTCGGAGGTGTCCAGCGTATTCATGCGTTGATTCCTGGCAGGTCGCGCTCGACATCGGCGGCGTAGGCGGCCGAACCGAGCAGGCCGGCATGCGGGTGCATCACCGCCAGCGAGGGAACGCGGGCCATGATCGAAGAGAAGCGTCCCTTGTGTTCGAAGCGCTGGCGGAAGCCGGAATGCTGCAGGGAATCGAGCATCTTCGGGGTCAGGCCGCCGGTGAGGAACACGCCATCCCAGGCGCCCTGCATCAGCACCAGGTCGCCGGCGATGGCGCCGAACACCGCGCAGAACACATCCACCGTGCGCATCGCCTGCGGGTCGCCGTGCAGCGCACGGGCAGTGACGTCCACTGGCTGCAGCTGGCCCGGATCGATGTCGGCCATCTCGCAGACCGCGCGATGGATGTTGACCAGGCCGGGGCCGCAGATCAGGCGTTCGTTGGAGACGCGGCCGAACTGCTCGGAGAGGATTTCCAGGATGCGGATTTCTTCTGGCGTGCCGGGCGGGAAGCTGACATGGCCGCCCTCGGTTTCCAGCGGATAGCAGCGGCCGTGGCGCAGGATCAGCCCGCCCACGCCCAACCCGGTACCCGGGCCGATCACCGCGTAGTTGCGCGGCTGGCCCGGCTTGCCCGGCACCCACGCCGCACCGCCGACCTGGACCACGTCCTGCGGCTGCAGCAGCGAGATCGCCATCGCCTGCGCGGCGAAATCGTTGATCAGGTGCAGTTCGTCGAAGCCGAGCATCAGCGCGGTGCGGCTGCGCGAGATCACCCAGGGGTGGTTGGTGATGCGCGCCTCGTCGCCGTCCACGCGGCCGGCCACGGCGAACACGCCGCGTTTGGCCTGCGCGCCGACCTGTTCCAGATAGTGCTGCGCCGCCTCGCCCAGCGAGGGGAAATCAGCGACCGCGAATTCGCGGATGCTGTCCTGCTGCAGCGGTGCGTCCAGGCTGGTGTCGGCG
>NZ_JBFULO010000299.1:0-4836 GCF_054049855.1 Stenotrophomonas sp. P5_B8
CAGTAGATGCGGCGCACCGGGAAGGTGCCGCCACCGGCAACCGGAATGCGCGGTGGCTCGGGCGTGGGGATTACATCGGTCATGCTCGCGTCCTGTCACGTAAGGTCACGGGCAGTCTAGAACGCGCGCGCGCGACATGCCACGCCGAGGCGTGGCCGTTGGCGTTCAATGCAGCGGAGTTCAGAACACGCCGCGCGGGCGCGCGCGGCGGAACCTCAGCGCGACAGCGGCAAGGCCTGCTTGCGGACCACGTGGTACTCGGCGTCGACCACGTGCGGGTCGCTCGGGCGCGCGTTCTGCTTGCGCTGGGCGAGCAGCTTCCATGCCAGACCGGCGATGATCATCGCCGCACCCACGAAAACCCCGACAAACACCAGCGCGGCCAGGATCGCCAGGCCCAGCAGACCCACCGCAACGCGCACCAGCGGATGGCGCGGCTTGCGCGGCGCGAACAGGGTGCGGAACGAGTTGAACTGGAAGAAGCGGTTGTACATGGCGTTTCTTTGGCTGAAGTCAGCGAACTCCGAGTATCCGGGCTGGCCACTGTCATTGAGTGAAAAACTCGTTAAACGGCAACGCTGTTCATTTCAAATCAATGACTTGTGTTCATCCCGCAGCCAGCCAGATGAGGGCGTGAGAGAATGTGATCCCGTTGTCCGACTGCCTCCGCCATGTCTGCACCTGATGCCGCTGTAGCCCCGTTGATCGCGCTGGATGCCATTGCCGAGGCCGGATTTGCCGAGGTGGACGCGACGCTCGAAGGGGTCAGCGAGTCGGTCGTGCTGTATCGAGAAGGCGATGACGTGCGTGGCTGGCTGAACATCTGCCCCCATGCCGGGCGCCGCCTGGACTGGGCGCCCGGCCAGTTCCTCAAAAGCCGCGAAGGCCATCTGGTGTGCGCTGCCCACGGGGCATCGTTCTCGCTGGACGATGGCACCTGCGTGGCAGGACCCTGCAAGGGCGACCGCCTGCGTTCGGTAGCGCTGCAGGTGCGCGATGGTCAGGTGTGGCTGGGATGAATCGCAGTGCCGGCCGCTGGCCGGCTGTGTCTGGTGTCGGTTGCACGACGAGCCGGCCAGCGGCCGACACTCCCGGTCATTGCACGCACGTTGCCAACGGTCCGAAGGCGGTCAGAACATCACGTTGATCATCAACACCACTACGGCGGTGTAGATCAGCGACAGCGGGGCGCCCACCCGCCACAGTTCGCGCGGTGTGTAGTTGGCCGGGCCGGTGATCATCGAAATCACCGGGTTGGAGGCGGTCATCAGGTTGTTGGACGCCGACAACGCCACGATCAACGCAAATGCGGTCGGATTGCCACCGGCCGCCAACGCCAGGTTGACTGCGATCGGCACCATGACGATGGTCGCCCCCACATGGCTGATCACCAGCGAGAACATCGTGGTCAGCAGCGCCAGCGCGATTTCCAGCACCCACACCGGGATGCCGGTGGGCAGGCGGTCGATGGTGTGGCCGGCGATCCAGGCGGCCGCGCCGCTGCTGTCCATCGCCCAGCCCAGCGGGATCAGCCCGGCCATCATGAAGATGGTCTTCCAGTTGATCGAGGCGTAGGCCTCGTCCATGCGCAGCACGCCGGTGAGCAGCATGCCGGCCACGCCGGTCATCAGGGTCAGCGCCACCGGCAGCTTGGAGGTCAGCGCGATCAGGATGGTGATGGCGAAGATGCTCATCGCGATCTTGAACTTGTGCGGGCGCTGCTCACCCTTGGGGTAGTCGGTGACCACCACGAAGTCGCGGCTCTTGGCGGCCTGCGCCAGATCGGTCCAGATGCTATGGAACACCAGCATGTCGCCGGCGCGCAGCGCCACGTTGCGCACGTCCTCGCGGATCACCTGCTTGTCGCGGTTGATCGCCAGCAGGCTGATGCCGCGCTGCTTGCGCAGGCGCAGCTCCGAAGCGGTCTTGCCGATCACGTCCGAGGTCGGCGGGATCACCGCTTCGGAAATACCCGCGCGGCTGGGATTGAACAGGTCGCCCAGGTGCTTCAGGCGCGAGGACATGCGCAGGAACTGGTTCTGCGCGAAATCGCCTACCTGCTGGCGCGCCCCCATCACCCCGAGCACGCTGCCCACCCAGATGCGCATTTCCGCCGGCGGTGCCAGGCGGGTGTCGTTGCCGGTCTTGAGCGCCAGCAGCAGCGGTGCGTCGTGCACGTTCTCGGCCTCGCCCAGGGTCATGCCGACCAACGGGCTTTCGGCGGTGACCACCAGCTCGAACACGTCGCCTTCGATGCCGTAGGTCTTGGCAAAGTAGCTTTCGGTACGGGCCGGAGTGACGCCATCGTTGGCGAGGGTTTCTTCCTCGACCAGCTTGCGGTCGCCGAAGTAGCGGAAGTACAGCAGCGAGGCGATCAACAGCGCCACGCCGATCGGCAGCGGCGCGAACATGCGCAGCGGCTCGATGGTGGCCAGGCCCGAGGGCAGGTTGTTGTTGGCCGAAGCCAGCAGATCGTTCAACAGGATCAGCGGCGAGTTGCCGACCATGGTCAGCGCACCGCCCATCACAATCGCCGCGGCGATCGGCAGCAGCAGCCGTTGCAGGGTCAGGCCGGTGCGGGCGGCCAGCCGCGAGGCGACCGGCAGGTACAGCGCCATCACTGAGGGGTTCTGCATGAAGGACGAGTTCAAGCCGGCGATCGCGGTGGTCATCATCAGCAGGCGCGTTTCAACGCCATGCCCGCGCCGCAGCAGCCAGGCCGCCAGCCGGTTCAACGCCCCGGTGCGGTCCAGGCCCGCACCGAGGATGGTGGTGGCGATGATGCTCATCACCGCGTTGCCGGAGAAGCCGCCGAAGATTTCCTCCGGCGCGATCAGCCCGGTGACGCCCAGCACCACCAGCACCACCAGCGCCACCACGTCGGCGCGGATGCGCTCGAACAGGAACATCGCCATCGTGAAGCCAACCAGCCCGAGGACGAGCTTCATATCGGTGGTCAGCGTCAGCGCGGTGTCCATGGGGTGGCGCGGTTCCTTGGGGTGGGATCAGGTACGGTCGTACAACAGGTCCCACACGCCATGGCCGAGTTTCTGGCCACGGGTTTCGAAGTGGGTCTGCGGGCGCCACGCGGGACGTTCCACCTGGCCACGCGGCCCGGCGCGGTTGGTCAGCCCGTCGGTGGCGTCGAGCACGTCCCACATCTGCTCGGCATAGTCTTGCCAGTCGGTGGCGCAATGCAGGCGGCCGCCGACGCGCAGCTTGCGCACCAGCAGGTCGGCAAAGCCGGGCTGGATCAGGCGGCGCTTGTTGTGACGCTTCTTGTGCCACGGATCGGGGAAATAGATGCGCACTTCATCCAGCGCGCCATCGGCGATCTCCTTCTCCAGTACTTCCACCGCATCGTGGTGGTACAGACGCACGTGATCGGCGTTGTCGTCGGCCAGTGCGTTGAGCAGGCGGCCCACGCCGGGGGCGTGCACTTCCAGGCCGATGTAGTCGCGGCTGGGGTCCTGCTGGGYGGCAAAGCGCAGCGCGGCCCCGTTGCCAAAGCCGATCTCCAGCACCTTGGGCGCATCGCGCCCGAAGGTTACCTCCAGGTCGCGCGGCTCGCCGGTGAAGTCCAGGCCGAAGCGCGGCCAGCGGTCGTCGAACGCGCGCTGCTGGGCCGGGGTGAAGCGGCCCTGGCGCAGCACGAAACTGCGCACCTCGCGGCGGCCTTCGGTGATGGTGAAGGGCTTGGGCGGTGCCTTGGCACCGGCGCTGTCGAAGGGATTGGTCATCAGCCGATCAACCCGTCGATCGGCGAGGAGGCACTGGCGTAGCGCTTGCGCGGAATGCGCCCGGCCAGGAAGGCCTCACGCCCCGCTTCGACCGCCTTGCGCATCGCGCTGGCCATCAGCACCGGCTTGCGTGCACCGGCGATGGCGGTGTTCATCAGCACGCCATCGCAGCCCAGCTCCATCGCGATCGCCGCGTCCGATGCCGTGCCCACGCCGGCGTCGACGATGATCGGCACTCTGGCGTCTTCGATGATCTGCAGCAGGTTGTACTTGTTCTGGATGCCCAGCCCCGAGCCGATCGGCGCGGCCAGCGGCATCACCGCAACGCAGCCGATCTCCTCCAGGCGCTTGGCCAGGATCGGATCATCGGARGTGTAGACCATCACCTCGAAGCCATCCTTGACCAGCACCTCAGCGGCCTTGAGGGTCTGCACCACGTCCGGGTACAGGGTCTTCTGGTCGCCCAGCACTTCCAGCTTGGTCAGGTTGTGCCCGTCCAGCAGCTCGCGCRCCAGCCGGCAGGTGCGCACCGCGTCGTCGGCGGTGTAGCAGCCGGCGGTGTTGGGCAGGATCGTGTAACGGTCCGGCGGCAGCACGTCCAGCAGGTTGGGCTCGCCCGGGTTCTGCCCGATGTTGGTGCGGCGGATCGCCACGGTGACGATCTGGGCCCCGGCAGCATCGGTGGCGATGCGGGTTTCTTCCAGATCCTTGAACTTGCCGGTGCCGGTCAGCAGCCGGGAACTGTAGGTCTTGCCGGCGATCACCAGCGAATCAGTGGGGGCATGTGCATTCATGGGCCGAATTATCGCCTATCGCGCGTCACGATGCTGCGGCTGCAGCGACCGTCGAGTGCCGGTGGTGGCGGCGCTGACGCTGTTCAACCGCCGCCCAGCGCATGCACGATTTCCACCTCGTCGCCGTCCTGCAGCAGGTGGTCGGCGTGGCGGCCGCGGGTGATGATTTCGCCATTGACCTCCACCGCGACACGGCGTTCGAGCAGGTTTTCGATCTGCAGCAGGTCCAGGACGGTGGCGCTTTGCGGAAGCTGGCGGGTGTCGCCGTTGAGCACGATGTTCATGACGCCATTGTCCCTAAT
>NZ_JBFULO010000300.1:0-4823 GCF_054049855.1 Stenotrophomonas sp. P5_B8
CCGCTGGCCAGTGCACAACCGCGGTAGGTACCGACCGTTGGTCGGTACACCCTTCAATCAGGCCTTCTCGCCAAACGCCTTGGCCAACGCCTTGTAGGCCTTCTTCTGTGCCTCTTCGGTCGGGGCCGGAGCCACGATCTCCAGCTCGACGATCTGATCGCCGTCCGGATTGCCCGGCAGGCCGCGCCCCCGCAGGCGCAACTTGCGCCCGGCATCGGACTCGGCCGGCACCTTCAATTCCACCGAGCCGCCCAGCGTGGGCACGCTGATGCTGGTGCCCAGCGCGGCCTGCCACGGCGTCACCTGCAGGGTGTACAGGATGTTGCGGCCGTCCACCTCGAACTGCGGGTGCTCGGCGTACTCCACTTCCAGCAGCAGGTTGCCGCCGCCGGTGCCCTGCCCGGCCAGGCGAATCACCTGGCCCGGACGGATGCCCTTGGGCACGCGCACATCCAGCTGCCTGCCGTTGACGTTGATGCGCAGGCTGTCGCCCTGGTGGGCCGCTTCCAGCGGCACGGACAGCTTGGCGCGGGTGTCACGCGTGGGCTGCGGGCCCTGGCTGGCACCGCCGAAGCCGCTGGCGCGGCCGCCACCGCCGCCGCGCTGACGCGCGAACAGGCTTTCGAAGAAATCGCTGAAGCCACCGCCGCCGGCACCGCCGCCGAACACTTCCTCATAGTCGAAGCCCTGGCCACCACCGTAGTTCGGCGGCGCATGGAACTCCTCGCCGGGCCGGTAGCCCTGCGCCTTGAGCTGATCGTAGGCGGCGCGCTTCTGCGGGTCGCGCAGCGCTTCATAGGCCTCGTTGACGGCCTTGAACTTGTCTTCCGCGCCGGCCTCCTTGCTGACGTCGGGATGGTACTTGCGCGCCAACCGGCGGTAGGCGGTCTTGATTTCCGCATCGCCCGCACTCGGTTCCACCCCGAGCGTGGCGTAGTAATCCTTGAATTCCATCGATACACCTCGAATAAGTTCGGTCGTCCGCGCCGGCGGACACCGTCCCGACAATTCTAGCGGCTGGCGCCGGCCGTGCCGTGACGCCCCGGCATGATCCTGCGCAATGCGGCCACGCCCCAGGGCGCCCATGCTGGCCCCTGCGCCACCGCGCTGCCGTTGAAATGGGTCTGCAACGGCGGTTTTCAACGTTTTGACGCCGCCATCCCACCCCGCTCACTACGCTGGACGCGTCCAAGGAGTCCGCATGACCATCCACGCAGGCGATCGCATTCCCGAAGTCACCCTCAAGCGTATCCGCGAGGGCATGGAGACCCTCGATACCCATGCCCTGTTCGACGGCCGCCGCGCGGTGCTGTTCGGGGTACCCGGCGCGTTCACCCCCACCTGTTCGGCCCGGCATCTGCCCGGCTACGTCGAGCACTTCGCCGATTTCCGCCATCGTGGTATCGACGTGTTCTGCATGGCGGTCAACGATCCATTCGTGATGAAGGCGTGGGCCGAGAGCCAACACGTGCCCGATGGCCTGCAGATGCTGTCCGACGGCAATGGCGAAT
Source organism: Stenotrophomonas sp. P5_B8 (assembly GCF_054049855.1). Classification (NCBI taxonomy): domain Bacteria; kingdom Pseudomonadati; phylum Pseudomonadota; class Gammaproteobacteria; order Lysobacterales; family Lysobacteraceae; genus Stenotrophomonas; species Stenotrophomonas sp. P5_B8. The sequence continues at coordinate 1,512 of NZ_JBFULO010000300.1, forward strand.
TCACCCGCGCGCTCGGCCTGGAGATGGATGCCAGCAGCTCCGGGATGGGCCTGCGCTCGCGTCGCTTCGCGCTGTATGTCGAGGACGGCGTCGTGCGCCAGACCTTCGTCGAGGAACCCGGCCAGTTCGAGGTGTCCTCGGCAACTCACGTGCTGGCGCATCTGCCCAGCTGAATCCACGCAACAAAGGAAACCGGCCAGCCATGTCAAAGCCAGCCAAGCAGAAACCCACCCCCGCCGCCGCCCAACGCGCCGATCCCTCGCGCCCGCCGGGCATCAGCGATACCGCCACGCTGCGCGCCAAGGCACGCAAGGACATCGAAGACGGCGCCATCACCGACAGCTACAGCGCCGACCGCAAGGCGGTGATCAAGCTGCTCAACGACGCGCTCGCCACCGAGTACGTATGCGTGCTGCGCTACTACCGCCATTACTTCACGGCCAAGGGCATGCTCGCCGATTCGATCAAGGCCGAGTTCCTCGAACACGCCCAGCAGGAACAGGCGCACGCCGGCAAGCTGGCCGAACGCATCGTGCAACTGGGCGGCGAGCCCGACCTCAACCCGGACACGCTGACCAGGCGTTCGCACGCCGAGTACAAGGAAGGCAAGAACCTGCGCGACATGGTCCGCGAGAACCTGATCGCCGAGCGCATCGCCATCGACAGCTATCGCGAAATGATCAATTTCGTCGGCGACAAGGACACCACCACCAAGCGCATCCTTGAAGAAATTCTTGCCCAGGAAGAAGAACACGCCGACGAGTTCGCCGACCTGCTGGATGGCTGGATCGGGGAATAACACCGCCTGTACAACCCCGGCCATCGAGGAACGGTAGTGCCGGCCGCTGGCCGGCTCGCAGCCCACCCAGATCGCGAGCCGGCTCCGCAGTGCGACGGGCCGGCCACCGGCCGGCACGACCGCCCCGCGTCCAGCAGCACGCGCATCACCGCAGTATCCGGAAGCGCACCTGCGTCCAGGCACCATCGGACGCCAGCGCGGTGAGGGTATGCTCGCCCACTTCGTCGAAATCGCGCTGGAACAGGCGCGCGCCCTCGGTGCGTGCGATCCAGCGCCCATCGAGCAGCCAGTCCACGCTGTTGTCATTGCCCAGCGCACGCAGCTGGAGGCGCACGCCGTGTTCGGCGTTTGGCGCGCGCGCCAGCGTGGCGCGGTCGTTGAGGCCTTCGATATGCAGGCTGCCGCCACTCTCACGGCCATCCTCGCTGCAGTCCGGCGACAGCGCCGGCAGCTGCGCCGCGCGCCGTTGCGCCAACGGCAGCCACGGCGACAGCAACGCCGGCCAGCGGGCGATCTCGCGCGTTTCGGTCTCGTGCGGCAGCCGGCAGTCCGGGGACACCCGCAGCCCGCTGCGCGCATCCACACTGAAGCGCTGGCGCCCCGGCTGCCACAGGCGCGCGTCGCGTTCGGCGAAGGTCGGTGGCACCACCCCATCAAGCACGAAGGCATCCAGGCGACGCTGGCACAACGCGTCTTCGGTGCGTTCGGCGAGTTCACCGGTCGGCCAGCAGATCGCTTCACGGGTCACGTTCGGTGGCATCGGGGCGCCACTCGCGTCCCCGGCCTGGCGCGGCAGGCTGTCCACCACTTCAAACATCAGCGGCAACGCGGTGACCGCGCCGTACTGGCCCGGCAGCGGCGTGCCATCCGGCCGCCCCACCCACACCCCCACGGTGTAGTGACGGGTGCTGCCGATGGCCCACGCGTCGCGGTAACCGTAACTGGTGCCGGTCTTCCAGGCCACCCGTGGGCGCCCGGTGACATCGAAGGTGCCGCTGCCATACCCCGGGCGCGGATTGGACTCGAGCACCTCGCGGGTGATCCACGCCGCACCGGGCGACATCAGGCGGCGTTCGATCACTGGATCGTCGGCGGTATAGCGCACCCGTCCGGCGATGCCGTGGCGGTTGAACGCGGCGAACGCGCCGACCAGATCCTCCAGCCGCGCGCCGGTGCCGCCCAGGATCAGCGACAGGTTCGGCGCGCTGCCATGCGGGAAGCGCAGGTTGATGCCGGCGTGCGACAGCCGCGCGGCAAACCTTGCCGAGCCGACCCGGTCGAGCAGATCCACCGCCGGAACATTGAGCGACAGCCGCAGCGCCGTGGCCGAACTCACCGGCCCGTTGAAGGCCGAATCGAAGTTGCCGGGGCGGTAACCGCCGAACGCCTGCGGGGCGTCCACCATCAGGCTTTCCGAATGGATCAGCCCGTCATCCAGCGCCATGCCATACAGGAAGGGTTTGAGCGTGGAGCCCGGCGAGCGCCAGGCCTGCACCATGTCCACGTGGCCCAGCCGCTGCTTGTCGCCGAAGGCCACCGACCCCACGTACGCGCGTGCCTCCAGCGTGCGGTTGTCGATCACCAGCAACGCGGCGGACGTGCGTTCGGGCAACTGCGAGAAGTACGAGGACACGCGCTCTTCCAGCGTGCGCTGCAGCCCGATGTCCAGCGTGCTTTCGATGCGCGCCGCACGCGGCTGTGCCGAGCGCAGCCGCTGCGCCAGCAAGGCGGCGTGCAGCGGCGGCTGCAGCGCGCGGGTGACCACCGGCTCGATGCGCGCATCGTCCACCTCCTCGCGGCTCCACACGCCCAGCGCGACCATGCGCTCCAGCACCTTGTCGCGGGCGCGTCGCGCGGCCTCGGGGTGCCGGTCCGGGCGCAACCGGCTGGGCGCCTGCGGCAGCACCGCCAACAACGCCGCCTCGGCCTGCGACAACCGCGCCGCCGGCTTGCCCAGATAGGCCCAGCTGGCGGCCTCGACCCCTTCGATGGTGCCCCCGTAGGGTGCCCGTTCCAGGTACAGCGCCAGGATCTGCGCCTTGCTCAGGTGCACTTCCAGCTGCACCGCGCGCAGCATCTGCTTGGCCTTGCCCCACGGCGTGCGCGAATGCGGATCGAGGATGCGCGCGACCTGCATGGTCAGCGTGGAGCCACCGGACACGATCCGCCCCTGCAGCAGCCACTGCTTGCCGGCGCGCAGCAGCCCCCACGGGTTGATGCCCGGGTGGCGCCAGAACCAGCGGTCCTCATAGTTGAGCAGGGCCTGCAGATACAACGGCGAGACGCTGTCGGCCGAGGCCGGATAGCGCCAGACGCCGTCGGCATCGGCGAACGCGCGCAGCGGCGTGCCGTCGCGGGCCACCACCAGCGTGCTGGTGTCGCGCGCTTTCGGCAGGGGCGGCGGGAAGGCCAGGTCCAGCACCAGCACCAGCGCCAGCAGCAACGCGGTGCCCCAGCGCAACGCCGGCCACAGCCAGTGCCGCGCCGTGGTGGTCAGACGCCTGGAAAGGATG
>NZ_JBFULO010000301.1:0-4814 GCF_054049855.1 Stenotrophomonas sp. P5_B8
CGCGAGAACTCGGCGCGCGCCTCGATCAGTTCGGCTGCGCTGATCTGGACCTGGCCACTCATGCCGGCCGACGTGGCGGCCGAGCGAAGGAAAGAAGAGATCGGTGCTTCCCCGCGCGCGACCACGATGCCACGGGCCAGTGGCTGAATGGCCAACAGCGCGGCATAGCCTGTACCCAGCACCAGAATGACAACCGCGGTGATGCGACGCGATAGTGGCTTGTATGTGGTGCGGACCACGCAGGCATGTCCGATGAAMGCTGTCAGGAATACCGCCAACAGCGCATAGATGCCATCGAATGCGATCAACCCGACCACTTCCTGGTTGGCGAATGCGATCGGAGGAATGAGGCCGCCGGAAATCCAGATCGAATAGAGCTGGGCCATGTAGATGCAACCAGCAAGCGCGGGCAGCACCAGCATCAGGATGCGCAACGGCACGAAGCGCAAGCGCAGCGTCAGCCGCGTTGCCAAATCCAGCAGCACAAGCTCGAGCGCGCAGCTTGCGGCAAACACAGCGAGGTCCGTAGCTGCCTGGAAGCGCAGCATTCGGAACAGCAGGACAAGGGTCGAGAGTCCTGCGACGCACGTTCCCCACGCGGGAAGCCGCCGGAGGAGGGTCGAATCTGAGATCTTCATTATCTGAACGGACGATCCAGTCGGATCTTCCCTGCAACGCTCCCTGTAAGGCCCTGCTTTCCCTGCGGCCCAAGTTAAGTCCGCGTGATGGGCAGTATCATACGGGGTGTGCCATGGGACTGAAATACTGATCGATCTTTCCGCCACGTTCTGTGTGGTCGATAGCAAATCAAGCGCACCCCAACGTATCCCCGGCACGCACCTCGTCCGATGCTGATACGCGACAACCGGCGTGGCCAAATGAAAAAAGCCGGAATCCACTGGGGATTCCGGCCTTCAAATGCCGCGCTGGCGCGTTTGCCTTACAACGCCGCTTCCAGCTCCGGCAACAACGTGAACAGATCACCCACCAACCCAATATCGGCGATCTCGAAGATCGGCGAATCCGGGTCCTTGTTGATCGCSACGATCGTGCCGGCGTCCTTGATCCCGGTCAGATGCTGGATCGCGCCGCTGATGCCCACGGCCACATACAGCTCCGGCGAGATGATCTTGCCGGTCTGGCCCACCTGCAGGTCGCTGGGCACATAGCCGGCGTCCACGGCGGCGCGCGAGGCACCGACGGCGGCGCCGAGCTTGTCGGCCAGTTGGAAGATCACCTTGAAGTTCTCTTCCGAACCCACGCCACGGCCGCCAGAGACCACGCGCTTGGCGCTCTGCAGGTCCGGGCGGTCGGTGGCACCGGCGGCCAGGCCGACGAAGCGGGTGTGGGTCGGCAGGGCCGCATCGACGCTGGCCGCTTCCACGGTGGCATTGCCGCCCTTGGCGGCTTCCGGCCAGGACGCGGCACGCACCGTGGCGACCACGATCTGGTCGGCCGGCACGTCGACGGTGATGATCGCGTTGCCCGCGTAGATCGGGCGCTTGAAGCTGTGGCTGCCTTCGACGGTCATCAGGTCCGAGACCTGGTTGACGCCCAGCAGGGCGGCCACGCAGGGCATGAGGTCCTTGCCGAAGGTGGTCGACGGGCCGAACACGTGGGTGTATCCCTTGGCCAGCTGCGCGATCTGCGGGGCCAGCACCTGGGCCAGCGCCTGCGCGTTGGCGGGGTTGGCCACGGTCAGCACTTTGGCCACGCCGGCCAGCTGGGCGGCTTCCGCGGCCGCGGCGGCCGGGTCGGCGGCCAGCACCAGCACGTCGATGCTGGCACCGCTGATGGCGGCGGCGGCACTGACGGTCTTGGCGGTGGCGGCGTTGAGCTTGCCGTCGTGGTGCTCGGCGACAACGAGGATCTTGGTCATTACAGCAACCCCTTCTGCTTGAGTGCGGCGACCAGTTCGGCCGCGTCCTTGACCATCACGCCCTTGCTGCGCTTGACCGGCGCGGCGTACTGGGTGGTCTTGAAGGTATCGGCGGCGTCCACGCCGAGGTCGGCCAGCTGCAGGGTTTCCATCGGCTTGGCCTTGGCCTTCATGATGTCCGGCAGCTTGATGAAGCGCGGCTCATTGAGGCGCAGGTCGGTGGTGACCACCGCCGGCAGGTCCACTTCCAGCGTTTCCAGGCCGGCATCGACTTCACGGGTGACCGTGGCCTTGCCGCCGTCGATCTGCAGCTTGCTGGCAAAGGTCGCCTGCGGGCGGCCCCACAGCGTGGCCAGCATCTGGCCGGTCTGGTTGGCGTCGTCGTCGATGGCCTGCTTGCCGAGGATGACCAGGTCCGGCTGTTCCTTCTCCACCAGCTTGAGCAGGGTGCGCGCGGCGGTCAGCGGCTGGATGGCCTGGTCGGTGACCACGTGGATGGCACGGTTGGCGCCCATGGCCAGGCCGTTGCGCAGGTGGGCCTGGGCGTCGGCGGGGGCGATGGTGGCCACCACGACTTCGGTGGCGATGCCCTGGTCGCGCAGACGCAGCGCTTCTTCCAGCGCGATCTCATCGAACGGGTTGGGGGACAGCTTGACGCCGTCGGTGACCACGCCGGAACCGTCCGGCTTGACCTGAATGCGGACGTTGTAGTCCACCACGCGCTTGTACGCGACGAGGATTTTCATCTGGTGCTGGATCCTTCAATAACGGGGGAACGTCCGGTTCTGTAGACAGCAACCGGTTCGGGGGTGGGACCGCGATTCTAACTGGCCGAAGGCAACCATGCGAATGCGTATGGTTATGTTGCGGCGCGGCACAAAATGCGCATCCCAGCGGTTTCGTTCACGTCCGGCAGGCAGTCGTGAAGACCGCCCACCTGTATCCTGTAGCGCTGCATCCGGAGCGCTGCATTGGCGGCCGGAGACTTTAGAACCGAACAGGAGAACGGGTAGTGCCCACATGGCTTGTCACCGGCGGAGCCGGATTCATTGGCGGTAACTTTGTACTCGAAGCGGTCGCCAAGGGCGTCAAGGTGGTCAACCTCGATGCGCTGACCTACGCCGGCAACCTGAAGACGTTGGCGCCGCTGGACGGCAACCCGGATCACGTGTTCGTGCACGGCGACATCGGTGATCAGTCCCTGGTGGCGCGCCTGCTGGCCGAGCACCAGCCCGACGCGGTGCTGAACTTCGCCGCCGAAAGCCATGTGGATCGCTCCATCGATGGCCCGGGTGCGTTCATCCAGACCAACGTGGTCGGCACCTTGGCCCTGCTCGAGACCGTGCGCGACTATTGGAAGGCGCTGCCGGCCGACAAGGGCGCGGCCTTCCGCTTCCTGCACGTGTCCACCGACGAGGTGTACGGCACCCTGGGCGCGACCGGCAAGTTCACCGAAACCACCCCGTTCGCGCCCAACTCGCCGTATTCGGCGTCCAAGGCGGCCTCCGACCACCTGGTGCGGGCGTTCCACCACACCTACGGCTTGCCGGTGCTGACCACCAACTGCTCCAACAACTACGGTCCGTACCACTTCCCGGAAAAGTTGATCCCGCTGGTGATCGCCAAGGCGCTGGCCGGCGAGCCGCTGCCGGTCTATGGCGACGGCAAGCAGGTACGCGACTGGCTGTTCGTCAGCGACCACTGCGAAGCGATCCGCACGGTGCTGGCCAAGGGCCAGGTCGGCGAGACCTACAACGTGGGCGGCAACTCGGAAAAGCAGAACATCGAGGTGGTGCACGCAATTTGCGCGCTGCTCGATGCGCGCCGCCCGCGCGAGGACGGCCAGCCGCGCAGCAGCCAGATCACTTATGTYACCGACCGCCCCGGCCATGACCGCCGCTACGCGATCGACGCCAGCAAGTTGAAGGACCAGCTCGGTTGGGAGCCGAAGTACACCTTCGAGCAGGGCATCGGCTTCACCGTGGACTGGTACCTGGACAACCAGGAATGGGTCAACGGCGTGCTCGACGGCAGCTACCGCCTGCAGCGCATCGGCACCACCGCCTGAGGGCGGTGATCACCAGTAAAGAGGAAATTCGCATGACTCAACGCAAGGGCATCATCCTCGCGGGCGGTTCGGGCACACGCCTGTATCCGATCACCAAGGGCGTCAGCAAGCAGCTGCTGCCGGTGTACGACAAGCCGATGATCTATTACCCGCTCAGCGTGCTGATGCTGGCGGGGATCCGCGACGTGCTGATCATCAACACGCCGCACGAGCAGGCGCTGTTCCAGACCCTACTGGGCGACGGCTCGCAGTGGGGCATGAACATCCAGTACGCCGTGCAGCCGAGTCCGGACGGGCTGGCGCAGGCTTATCTCATTGGTCGTGACTTCGTCGACGGCAAACCGAGCTGCCTGGTACTGGGCGACAACATCTTCCACGGCCATGGCCTGCGGGAAGTGCTGCGCAATGCCGACGAGCGCGATCACGGCGCGACCGTGTTCGGCTATTGGGTCAACGATCCGGAGCGCTACGGCGTGGCCGAGTTCGACAAGGCCGGCAAGGTGATCGACCTGGTCGAGAAGCCGGCCAATCCGCGTTCCAACTACGCGGTGACCGGCCTGTATTTCTACGACGGCAACGCCAGCCACCACGCGGCCGAGCTGAAGCCGTCGCCGCGCGGCGAGCTGGAGATCACCGATCTCAACCAGCGCTATCTGCGCGAAGGCAATCTGCATCTGGAGGCGCTGGGTCGCGGCTACGCGTGGCTGGATACCGGCACCCACCAGTCGCTGCTGGAGGCGTCCAACTTCATCGAGACCATCCAGACCCGACAGGGCCTGCAGGTCTGCTGCCCGGAAGAAATCGCCTTCGGCCAGGGCTGGATCAACGCCGAGCAACTGGAGGCTCTGGCCGCCCCGCTGATCAAGA
>NZ_JBFULO010000302.1:0-4812 GCF_054049855.1 Stenotrophomonas sp. P5_B8
GGTGGAGATCGGTCCACGCCACGCGCCGGCCGCTGTCGAGGCATGGCTGGCCGAGGCCGCATTGGACGGCTCGCAGGTGATCGACGGCGTCGCGTTGCGCGAGCATCTTGCCTGTGCGCACCTGCCGACCGCTGAAGAAACACCGTCCGCCGATGCCGCATTGCTGGTTTCCGCGCTGCGACCGCTGCCCCATCGCGAATACTCCATCGCCAGCATGCCGGTCGAAGGTGACGTGCAGCTGTTGCTGCGCCGCCAGTTGCGTCCCGATGGCACGCCCGGCCTGGGCAGCGGCTGGTTGTGCGATCACGCCGCCCTCGGTGGACGCATCGACCTGCGCTTCCGCAGCAATCCGAATTTCCACGCGCCCGCTACCGACGCACCGCTGATCCTGATCGGCAACGGCACCGGCATCGCCGGCCTGCGCGCGCACCTGCGTGCACGCAGGGATGCCGGCGCGCGGCGCAACTGGCTGCTGTTCGGCGAACGTACCGCTGCGCATGACTTCTACTTCGGCGATGAACTGCAGGCCTGGCAGCAGGCCGGCTGGATCGAGCGTCTGGATACGGTGTTCAGCCGAGACGGCGGCGAGCATCGTTACGTGCAGGACCGGCTGCAGGCCAACATCGACACGCTGTGGCAGTGGGTCCGCGACGGCGCCACGATCCTGGTCTGCGGCAGTCTGCAGGGCATGGCCCCGGCAGTGGACGACGTGATCGAACGCGCACTGGGACGCGAAGGCAAGGAAGCGTTGATCGTGGCCGGCAGGTACCGCCGCGACGTGTATTGAGCGCACCCAGTGCGCCGCAGCCGATAGGGTCGGTTCCCAAACGAACGATGACCGTGATCGGCGCGACACACGCATCATCTCCACCGAAGCCGCCTTCGCCACCGGTCAGGTCGCCACCGAACGTGGCACACGGGTATCGGTGATCGATCGGGATGCGTCCCTAACGCGGACTCAGCCGGATCGCCAGCAGCTCGCCGCCACCRCGCAACGCAAATCGCTTGCGCGCGCCAGCGGCCAGCCACGCGGTGTCACCCGCCTCCAACGGTGGCATTCCGGCCTCCCCCTCGAACGCGGCCTGGCCGGCCAGCAGGTGAATCGCCCAGGCCACCGCGGGCTCGGTGAAGAAGAACATGCTGCCCACCAACGGTCGGTGCAGTAGCGCTGCATCGAGCGTGTCGCGCCGCCACATCAGGTTGAAATCGTGGGTGAGGCCATCGACCAGCTCGCCGCTGACCTGCGCCTCGCCGGCAAAACGCAGCCGGTCGTGCGGGGGCGACAGTGTATGTACCGTGCCATCCGCGAAACGCAGACGCAGCCCTTCCCCACGCAGCAGCACCAGCTCGCGCTCGATGCCGGGGAACGCGGAAAACGCCGCGTCCTGTTCGATCTCGGCAATCGACAAGCGCACCTGCCAGCCATCATTGTCCGGCACGCGCAGGATTTCTCGGGTCCAGCCCATGCCGTTGCGCCAACGTTCGCGACGGTATTCGAAACTGGGAATGACGCGCGTGGCCGCGCTCAGGACGGTATCGGTCGACATGCCGCCATTGTGCCCCAGCACGCTCAGCCGGCGCTGCCACCGCAGTCCGGTCCGAGCAGCTGCGAGCGCGCCAGCCAGTCCTTGTCGGGGTAGTAGGCGAACACCATCGCACCGCCGCGCAGGCTGTCGATGAGCGGCTTGGCCACCGTGAGGCGTACTGCCGGGCAGCCCAGGCTACGGCCGAGGCGGCCCTGCAGGCGCGCCATGGTCGGGTTCACGTACGGCGCCCCGTGGATGACGATGGCGCGGTCGCGCGCATGGTCGTTGAAGCCCGGCTCCAGGCCTTCCAGGCGCAGCGAGTAGCCGTTGCCGCCCATGTAGGTTTCCTTGGCGGTGAACGCGCCCAGGCTGGACATGAAACTGCCGTCGCGGTTGGAGAAGTGCTCGGTCTGGTTGCCACCACTGTTGCGGCCATGCGCCACCCATTCTTCGAACAGCAGCTTCTGCCGGGCCAGGTCGAACACCCACATGCGCTGCTGGGTCGAGGGCCGCGAATAATCGATCACGCTCAGCCGGGTCGGATCGATGCCCAACTCCGGCCGACGCAGCGCACACGACATCGCCTTGGCGGCCAGCTGCAGGACCTTGCGGTCCGCGCCGGGCGCGGCGCGGGCGAGCATGTCGGCCAGCTGCGCCGGCGGCAACGTCCCGGCCGCCACTGCCGGGGCAGCCTCTACCGCGGCGGCCGACGCGGTCAGCGCCAGCCCGCACAGGGCATTCCAGGAAAAGGTGGACACACGCATCAACGGCATACCCGCAGGACCCATGCCTACAAGGTGGACCCGCCAGCGTCGGATTCCAACACCGGCTGCAGGTTCTGTTCATCGGCCTCCGGACGCACCGCCGGCAGGCTGGTGACCAGCAGGGTGGTGCCCGGCACCAGCGCCTTGTAGAGCTGCTCGGCGAATTCCGGCGGCAGCGCCATCGGCAGGCTGGGCGTGGCCAGCAGGTCCGGGCTGGCATTGCCGGCGCTCTGCCCGAGCAGCGGATAGGCGGTCCACTTGTGCAGGCGCTGATGGGCGTCCAGCGGGCTGGGCACATCCGAGTAGCCCTGCTGCATCACGAACAAGGTGGTGCCCTCGAACGCCGGCAGCGCCTTGGCCTGCAGCCGCGATTCGCCGATCAGTACCCCGTCGCGCAACACGTACAGGCGCTGGTCGTGCAGGCTTACCAGGATGCCGACCTGCCCGCTGGGGGCGGCCGCATCGTTCCAGTAATGCTCCGGCGCAGCGGTGGTTTCCACCAGCGGCTTGCCGGTGCTGTTGACCGGCGCCAGCACCGCCGGATAGGCCAGCGTCATCGGCGCGCTCTTGGCATCGGCCACCACCACGGTGTCGCCGCGCTTGGTTTCGCCGAACAGCTTCTGCGCGAACGCCTGCGGCAGGCGCACGCAGCCATGCGAGGCCGGGTGCCCGGGCAAGCTGCCGCCGTGCAGGGCGATGCCGTCCCAGGTCAGCCGCTGCATGTAGGGCATCGGCGCGCTGTTGTAGAGGTTGGACTTGTGGTCCTTGTCCTTCTGCAGGATGGTGAATACGCCAGTCGGGGTTTCGTGCCCGGTCTTGCCCGAGCTGATCGTACTCAGGCCGATGGCGATGCCGTTGCGGTACACGTAGGCGCGCTGCTCATCCAGGCTGACCACCAGCACGATCGGACCGGCCGGGGAGATTTCCGGATGCTACAGGAACTGGCCAGGCTTCAGATCGGTGGGACCGCGCGGCGCGGCAACGGCCTTCGCGGCGGCGGTGCTGGCGGGCGGCGTGGCGGTCGCGGCAGCAGCCGAGCCCATACCGGCGGCGAACAAGGTGGCCAAGGCCAGGGTAAGCAACGCGCGGCGTGGCGCCATGTGGTTCATTCCATGCAGTGATGCGACGACGCTACACCAACGCGCTGCATGAATCAGGTGTTGGCGTGGGTGTGCACGTCGCCCAAAAGAAATTGCCCGGCCACGCATCCCTGCGCAGACCGGGCAATCGTCACGTCCTTGTCGGCGTCCAGCCTTCCCCCTGTGCATCCTGCCCAGTGTGGGTCCGGCCATGCTCCCTGCACTCGGCCGTAAATCGTTCCGCCATCGCAGCCCTTCCCGGGTCTGGATGCCACCGTCCAGGTGGATCCGCGCCACTCCTTCCGCGCCGCATCCGTGCGCACCGCTTCCCTGCGTGTGTCGGTGTCATCGCGCGTCCTGCGCGGCGACCAGTGACCAGCTCCCTGCCCGTCCCCGACCTGTCCTGTTGGTCATCGCCTTGGTACGGCTGCCGGCAACGCCCTCCTGGGCGGTTCCGCCGCGGGGCTCTTCATGACCCCCGCCGTCATCCGTTGTCGATTCCGTTCGACCGTTGCTGTCCCTATCCCCTTCACCCGTGCCAGATCCTCGATCCGGAGGAAAGGTCCGTGTTGTCGCCGGTACGCGACGATCGCGTCGGCCTTGCGTGGCCCCACGTTCGTCAATCCCTGCTGCAGCGTCGACGCATCAGCCGTATTGATGTCGATGCGGTCGGCCGCGTGAGCGGCTCCCATCAACAGCAGTCCCAGCGCAAGCGCCTTCCACGAAAACCAAGGCCCCACCGTGCTACTCCTTGTGGCTCGGAACCGGTGCCTGCCGGCTATCCCGTCGGAGGCTCCAGCATCCCTCGCCACATACACACAGCCTATCGTCCACAACGCCTTCACACAGCCAGCCAAATACCTGACGTGATGTAGGGAAATCCCTACCCCGACCAGCGGCGTAGAATGTGACGACTAGCCAATGCCTCCGGAGTGTCAGATGGACAGCACCAAACTCGGCCAATTCGTCAGTGAGAAGTGGGACAGCGAAATCGTCCCGCAATTGGTCGATTACATCCGTATTCCCAACAAATCGCCGATGTTCGACGCAGATTGGGTGGCCAATGGGTACATGGAGCAGGCCGTCACCCTGATGGAAACCTGGGCCCGGGCCCAGAACCTGCCGGGCCTGAGCGTGGAGGTGGTGCGCCTGGAAGGCCGCACGCCGCTGCTGCTGCTGGAAATCCCCGCCTCCGGCGCCGAGACCGGCGACGACACCATCCTGCTCTACGGCCATCTGGACAAGCAGCCGGAAATGACCGGCTGGGACGACGACCTCGGMCCGTGGGTGCCGGTGCTGCGCGGCGACAAGCTGTACGGCCGCGGCGGCGCCGATGACGGCTATGCGATGTTCGGCTCGCTGGCTGCCGTGCTGGCACTGCAGGAACAGGGGCTGCCGCACGCGCGTTGCGTGGTGCTGATCGAAGCCTGCGAAGAATCGGGC
>NZ_JBFULO010000303.1:0-4805 GCF_054049855.1 Stenotrophomonas sp. P5_B8
CGGCCAGATCGCCTCGTTGTACGGGGTCAGCGGCAGCGGCACGCGGCTGGATGCCAGCCCGACCGAAAGCGGCGAGAACATCGGCAAGCTGACCGTGGTCATGGCCGGTGGCGGCGACGCCCGCACGGAAGCGGCCATCACCGAGCGCCTGCGTGATTCGATGAAGCAGCATCCGGGCGTGCAGGTCGACTTCGCGCGGCCGGCATTGTTCAGTTTCTCCACGCCACTGGAAGTGGAGCTGCGCGGCCAGGACATGGCCACCCTGGAACACGCCGGCCAGGCACTGGCGGCGATGCTGCGCAACAACCCCCACTACGCCGACGTCAAATCCACGGTCGAGGAAGGCTTCCCGGAAATCCAGATCCGCTTCGATCAGGAACGTGCCGGCGCACTCGGCCTGACCACCCGCCAGATCGCCGATGTGGTGGTCAAGAAGGTGCGTGGCGACGTGGCCACCCGCTACAGCTTCCGCGACCGCAAGATCGACGTGCTGGTGCGGGCCCAGGAAGGCGACCGTGCCAGCGTGGACAGCATCCGCCGGCTCATCGTCAATCCCGGCAGCAGCCGTCCGGTGACCCTGGATGCGGTGGCCGAGGTGGTCGCCACCAACGGCCCGAGCGAGATCCACCGCGCCGACCAGACGCGCGTGGCGGTGGTTTCGGCCAACCTGCGCGACATCGACCTGGGCGGTGCGGTGCGCGAAGTGCAGGACATGGTCGCCAAGGACCCGCTGGGCGCCGGCGTGGGCATGCACATCGGCGGGCAGGGTGAGGAGCTGGCCGAATCGGCGCGCTCGCTGATCTTCGCCTTCGGCCTGGCGATCTTCCTGGTCTACCTGGTGATGGCGTCGCAGTTCGAATCGCTGCTGCACCCGTTCGTCATCCTGTTCACCATCCCGCTGGCCCTGGTCGGCGCGATCCTGGCGCTGATGCTGACCGGCAAGCCGATTTCGGTGGTGGTGTTCATCGGCCTGATCCTGCTGGTGGGGCTGGTGACCAAGAACGCGATCATCCTGATCGACAAGGTCAACCAGCTGCGCGAGTCCGGGGTGCCCAAGCAGCAGGCACTGGTGGAGGGCGCGCGCTCACGCCTGCGGCCGATCATCATGACCACCCTGTGCACGCTGTTCGGCTTCCTGCCGCTGGCGGTGGCGATGGGCGAGGGCGCCGAAGTGCGCGCGCCGATGGCGATCACCGTCATCGGTGGCCTGCTGGTGTCCACCCTGCTGACCCTGATCGTCATCCCGGTGGTGTACGACCTGCTGGATGGTCGCGGCGATGCGTATTACCGCGAACGAGGGCGCAAGCAAGCCGGTTTCGTCGAGACCCCCGGCACCGGCACCGCACGGGAGCCGGCATGAGCATCGCCGAGTTCTCCATCCGCCGTCCCATCACCACCATCATGTGCTTCGTGTCGCTGGCGGTGGTGGGGCTGATCGCCTCGTTGCGGTTGCCGCTGGAGGCACTGCCGGACATCTCGGCCCCGTTCCTGTTCGTGCAGGTGCCCTACACCGGGTCCACCCCCGAGGAAGTGGAGCGCAACATCATCCGCCCCACCGAAGAAGCGCTGGCCACCATGACCGGGATCAAGCGCATGCGCTCCTCGGCCACCTCCGAAGGGGCCAGCATCTTCATCGAGTTCACCGACTGGGACCGCGACATCGCCATCGCCGCCTCGGACGCGCGCGAGCGCATCGACGCGATCCGCACCGACCTGCCCGATGACCTGCAGCGTTACAGCGTGTTCAAGTGGTCCAGCAGCGATGACCCGGTGCTCAAGGTGCGCCTGGCCAGCAGCAGCGACCTCACCGGCGCGTACGACATGCTCGACCGCGAGTTCAAGCGGCGCATCGAACGCATCCCCGGCGTGGCCCGGGTCAATATCTCCGGCGCGCCACCCAACGAGGTGGAGATTGCGATCAGCCCGGACCGCCTGACCGCGCACAACCTGAGCATCAACGACCTCAGCGACCGTCTGCGCACGCTGAACTTCTCGATCTCGGCCGGGCAGATCGATGACAACGGCCAGCGCGTGCGCATCCAGCCGGTCGGGGAGATCACCGACCTGCAGGAACTGCGCGACCTGGTGATCGACACCAAGGGCCTGCGCCTGGGCGACATCGCCGACATCCGGCTCAAGCCCACGCGGATGAACTACGGCCGCCGCCTGGATGGCAACCCGGCCGTCGGCCTGGACATCTTCAAGGAGCGCAGCGCCAACCTGGTGGAAGTTTCGCGCGCAGCGCTCGCCGAAGTGGAGGCGATCCGCAAGCAGCCGTCGATGCGCGATGTGCAGATCAAGGTCATCGACAACCAGGGCAAGATGGTCACCTCCTCGCTGCTGGAGCTGGCCGAGGCCGGCGCGGTCGGTCTGCTGCTGTCGATCACGGTGCTGTTCTTCTTCCTGCGCCATTGGCCGTCCACGCTGATGGTGACCCTGGCGATCCCGATCTGTTTCGTGATCACCCTGGGCTTCATGTACTTTGCCGGGGTCACGCTCAACATCCTGACCATGATGGGCCTGCTGCTGGCCGTCGGCATGCTGGTGGACAACGCGGTGGTGGTGGTGGAGAGCATCTACCAGGAACGCGAACGCATGCCCGACCAGCCGCGGCTGGCCTCGATCATCGGCACGCGCAACGTGGCCATCGCGCTGAGTGCCGGCACCCTGTGCCACTGCATCGTGTTCGTGCCGAACCTGTTCGGTGAAACCAACAACATCAGCATCTTCATGTCGCAGATCGCGATCACCATTTCGGTCTCGCTGCTGGCCTCGTGGCTGGTGGCGGTCAGCCTGATCCCGATGCTGTCCGCGCGCATGCAGACCCCCAAGCTGGTGCACGCCGAATCCGGGGTGATCGCGCGCCTGCAGCGCCGCTATGCCAAGGTCCTGCGCTGGACGCTGGAACATCGGGGCTGGAGCGTGTTCGGCATCCTGATGGTGGTGGCCATCAGCCTGGTGCCGATGAAGCTGACCAAGATCGACATGTTCGGGGGCGAAGGTGGCCACGAGGTGTTCATCGGCTACAACTGGAAGGGCGCCTACACCTACAGCCAGATGTCCGAGGAAGTCGCGCGCGTCGAGCACTACCTCGATGGCCAGCGCGAGAAGCTGCACATCACCCAGATCTATTCCTGGTACAGCGAGCAGGAAGGCAGCAGCACGACGGTGACCTTCGACGCAGAGCATGCCGACAACATGCCTGCCGTGCAGGAAGCGCTGCGCAAGGGCCTGCCGCGTTCGGCGCGTGCCGATTACATCGTCGGCAACCAGGGCGGCGACGGTGGCGGCAGCAGCAATCAATCCGTGCAGGTGCAGCTGGTCGGCGACTCGACCAAGATGCTGCAGGAGATCGGCGAGGAGGTGGTGCCGCTGCTGGCACAGCGCAAGGAACTGCGCGACGTGCGCATCGACAACGGCGAGAAGGGCAGCGAGCTGGCCATCCACGTCGATCGCGAGCGCGCGGCGGCGTTCGGCTTCAATGCAGAGCAGGTCGCCAGCTTTGTCGGCCTGGCGCTGCGCGGTGCGCCGATGCGCGAGTTCCGGCGCRGCGACAGCGAGGTGCCGGTATGGGTGCGGTTCGCCGGGGCCGAACAGAGCAGCCCGGAAGACCTGGCCAGCTTCACCGTGCGTACCGGCGACGGCCGATCGGTGCCGTTGCTGAGCCTGGTGGATGTGTCGATCAGGCCGTCGGCGACGCAGATCGGCCGCACCAACCGCCAGACCACGTTGACCATCAAGGCCAACCTGGCCGAGAAGGTCACCGCCCCGGAAGCGCGCAAGGCGATGGAAGCGACGCTCACGCCGATGAGCTTCCCGGCCGGCTATACCTTCACCTTCGATGGCGGCGACTACGGCAACGACAACGAGGCCATGCAGCAGATGCTGTTCAACCTGATCATCGCGTTGGTGATGATCTACGTGGTGATGGCCGCGGTGTTTGAATCGCTGCTGTTCCCGGCGGCGATCATGAGCGGGGTGCTGTTCTCGATCTTCGGGGTGTTCTGGTTGTTCTGGCTGACCGGGACCTCGTTCGGAATCATGTCCTTCATCGGCATCCTGGTGCTGATGGGCGTGGTGGTGAACAACGGTATCGTGATGATCGAGCACATCAACAACCTGCGTCGGCGCGGCATGGGCCGCACCCAGGCGCTGGTGGAAGGCTCGCGCGAGCGGTTGCGCCCGATCATGATGACCATGGGCACCGCGATCCTGGCGATGATCCCGATCTCGCTCACCGACACCCAGCTGCTGGGCAACGGCCCGCCGTACTACCCGATGGCACGTGCCATTGCCGGCGGCCTGGCGTTCTCCACGGTGGTCAGTCTGCTGTTCCTGCCGACCATCTACGCGATGCTCGATGACATGAGCATCGCGGTGGGCAGGATCATCCGCCGCGCCCGCGGCCTGCCGGCGAAGGGCGAAGCGGCAACGGTCGCCTGAACGCCCCCCTGTCCGGCCAACGTACCCGGCTTTAGGTAGTGCCGGCCGCTGGCCGGCTCCCCGCGATCCCAGCTTCCCGGTAGTGCCGGCCGCTGGCCGGCTCCACGCGAATCCCAGATTCCCGGTAGCGCCGGCCGCTGGCCGGCTCCACGCGAATCCCAGATTCCCGGTAGCGCCGGCCGTCGGCCCGGACGGGCAGTGCCAGGCTGTGTCTTCGCTCCGGTATGTCGCGAGCGTGAGGGCCCCGTAGCAGCCGGTAGGCCCCTGGCGCAAATGTCCCCCGGCCTGGCGGCCTCCTCCTTTATTTTGCCCAGGGGCCTACCGGCTGCTACGGGGCTCGGCTTGCGGTACAGGCCAGGAGC
>NZ_JBFULO010000304.1:0-4788 GCF_054049855.1 Stenotrophomonas sp. P5_B8
GGTCGGGTCGTTGACCGCCTCCGTGTGGCCGGCCGCGACCTTCACCGCATGCTCGTGTTCTTCCCAGGCGACCGATGTGCGATCACTGCCCGAGTTGGTGATCATGAACAGCAGTGGCTCGCGCCGGAACTTGAACCCGCGCTCGAGCATCTCGATGATCTTGCGGTCGGGAAGCTCGTGCACCTCATCCACGAGGACGAAGTAAGGCCGGGGCCCCGAGCCAGTCCGTCCGGTGTCGCGCGACACTGGCCGGAAGAAGCTGCCGCTGGCGTGGTGCGCCATGTTGAACTCGCGCCCTTCCCCGCCCGCGAAGCTAACCCGCTTGGCCAAGGCCGGCGACTGCTTGACCATCTTCACGGCGTCGGCGAACAGGATGCCGGCCTGGTCCTTCTTGGCGGCGGCGGCGTAGATCTGTGCGCCGGCCTCGCCGTCGGCGGTCATCCCCATCAGCCCCAACCCGCCGGCCAGCGGGCTCTTGCCATTGCCCTTGCCCTGCTCCACGTAGGCCCTGCGGAACCGGCGCGTGCCGTCCTCCTGCTTCCAGCCGAAGATCGACCCGACAATGAATGCCTGCGACGGGTGCAACTCGAATTTACGGCCCTCGAACTGGCCCTCCGACAGCCGCAAGATGCCCTCGAAGAACTTGAACGCGTACTCTGCCGCGTCGATATCGAAGGTCAGGCCGCGCTCGTGACCGCGCTCGAGGTCCACCAGGTGGCGCTGACACGCGTTGCGGACATGGGGCCCAGCGACGATTTCACCGGCCACGACCGCCAGGGCATAGGCCTTAGTGCGGTCGCTTACGGGTGAAGAAGCCTTCTTCCGGGTCTTCTTCGTCGCCACCGCCATGGTTCACCTTGCTTTCGTCAACGGGAGTCGCGCCGAGCTTCGACAGGATCGAGCTGAGCGCTTGGGTTGCCGAGACACCGAAGTCGGCATTCGGGTCGTCCAGCTTTGCCGCCCACAGGCAGGCCATGCGCAGCAGCACCCGATGAGATGCGTTGAGCCAGGGCATTTCCTGCTCGAACTCCACCCATGCGCGCTTCTGCGCCGCGGTCATCGTTTTGTAGGGATCTCCGAGGGGCCGAGCGCCCTTCGGTGCTTTCCTGTCGGCGTGCCGACCCGGGTTTTTTATCGCTGCGCCGCTGGCGGATGCCTTGGCGACGGGTAGTCGTGGCCTCGCCATGCGTGATGCCTGAAATTCGCCGATTGCCGGCCGTCAGGGACACCCGTTGAGGTCGTCCCGCCAATTGTGGATGTGCGTGGAAAAGGGAACGGTCGGTCTAGGATTCCGGCCCCTCGCATTAATTGACCACCCCCTACCTCTGACCGCCGGCATCGGGGTGCCCCTTGGGCTTCACATGCAACACCTGCAGCCTCAGACCCGCCTCAAGGACGACGGCCTTCCTGCCCGGGGTCGATGTGACCTTCTGCCAGTGGGCGGCCACACGGGCGCGCTGGTCGGGTGTGAGGTAACGGTCGGTCGAGAGGACGAGCCAGTCGTGTTCGCCCAGATGGAACTCGGCGAGGTGCTCGCCTTCCTTTAGCTCGCTGATCATGTCGTGGTCCTCTGCTGTGTCAGATGGGCCAGCCGTCGGCATCACAGCCTCGGATCTGCACCGCGCCCTTCTCGATGCGCGCTTGGTCCGAGTTGTGGCAGTCGGCACACAGGCTGTTGAAGGGCCCGTCCCAGAACTGCTGCTCTGTCTCGCCGGCTGGGTGTCCGTTGGTGTGGTTGCACACCGTCGCCACCTTCGTGTGCTTGCGCTTGGCGCAGTACTCGCACAGCGGCTGCCTRTCCAGCTGCGCCTTGCGCGTCCGTTGCCAGCGCGCGGTCCCATACAGATGCGAGAAGGCAGTGCCTCCGCGCTTCCGGGCATACCGGCCTTGCAGTGGGGCGCTCACCGGGAGGCACCATTGCAGCGGACGACCAGCGCGCGGCGTATCCACCACTCGACCCGATCCCAGTCAGGATCAAGCCCAGTGATCAGCACGCCCAAGCGCAACGCGGCTAGGTAGTAGCGAAACCACCACCGCAGCTCGACTGTTATCCCTGCCTTCGCCTGCCGCATCAGAACTCCTCGATGGCCCACCCGCCGCCATCCCGCTTGGGCTTCACCCTTACAGCGAGGAAGCGCATGGGGTATTGGTCGGCGGCGACCTTGATCTTGACCCTGGCGTCGTCGACCCAGAACCCTTTGACTTCGTGCAGCTCCATCACGCCATCCCCTGCCAGCACGGCGAAGTCAGGCGTGTAGAACGTGTTGTCGGCAAGCCGGAGTTTGATGCCTTCGAACCGGAACCACTGGACCTCTCCGGCGTGCTGCAGCGCGCGCAAGCGCTCGGCATAGGCCGCCTCGGTATTGTTCATCTGCCCAGCTTTAAGCCTGCCCAAGGCCTGAAGCCGACGGGCCGCTGCGGCCGGCATCAGCGCCCTGCCCCCGCCCGATCTGCTGCGATTACGGCTTGGCAGGCGCGGAGCTGGTCGTCGGCGTCTCGCCCGATTCGAACAATTCGGCCCGCAAACTCTTCTCGGCGCTGGGTTGCCGCATCACGTTGGAGGGCGCCGGCTGCGGTCTGGGACAGGAGGTCGGTGTGGCACGCGGCGAGGTCGTTGCGCAGGCGGAGAGCACCAGAGCGCAGGTCAGCCACAACAGCATCAGCGACGGACGGGGCCGCAGCTCGGTCTTCTTCATGCTTCTCTCCAATAGCGGCCATGGTCTCGGCCTGCATATGCTCGGTGGTGCGGGACTCGTTGACCTGGGCCAGCGCCGCAGTGGCTTGCTCGGATATGCCGGCCGATGTCGCAGCACCTGCGCGGTCGCCGCGCCAAGCCCAACCGGCCCAGAACGACAGCGAGAGGGTGGCAACGGCGATCAGTGCATAGATTCGGATCATCACGTCATCTCCGGCGGGATCACCGCGCCTACCTGTCGCATGGCGGATTCCAGCGACATGACCCGCAGGCGGAGCCGATGGGCCTCTTCCTGCGCAGTCATCCGCAGCCTGATTTCCTCGGCTAGCTGGAGGTTGGTTGCGGCCTGTGATTCCTCCAGMGACTTSACGCGCTGCACCAACCCGTTCAGCAGGTCTACGTTCGCGTCTGTCTCGGTCCGCTCTTTGCGTCGGGACAGCAGCGCACCCCACGTTTCCCTGGCAATCCAGAAGGCGGCGACGCCGCCCGCCATCCACCATGGGACGGTTTCTTCACTCATGGCGCCACCACCCCGCCGGCCTTCCGGTAGACGGCGAGCAGATCCTCAACCTTGCGCTCATGCTGCCCATACCCAGCGCCAGGCAGGCTTGCCCAGATATTGCGGACGGCGGCGATGGCTTCCGGGATTCTTYCCGCTTGGATCATCGACAGCGCGCGGCGCTCCCGGATCTGCTGCAGCGCGATCAGGTCTTGGCTCAGCGGCGAGAAGTCCGTCAGGCCCAGGCTCTTCCGGTAGGCGTCGTAGTACCGGCGCAGCAACTGGTAGCGGCCCGCGGCGGTCGACTGAATACCCAGCTTCGGGAGTTCCACCAGCACGCGGGGATGGTCTGCGTAGCCGGTGAAGAGCTTGCCGCCGACGATTACGTCATACCCATGGTCTTTCGTGGGTTGCTTGCCGTTGTCCGTGCCCTCGGACCAGGCCAGCATGTCCAGGAAGGCAACGACATTGATGCCGCCTGCCAGTTGGGGAGTGATGCGCGCCATGGTCGCCTCGGGTTCGTCAGTAGGCGCCCGCCCCACTGCCGGCTCGGCACGAGGGTTAATCCGGTCTGGATGACGGGCAAAGAAAAAGCCCCGGCTTGGCCGGGGCTTGCGTCTGGATGGTGGGAAGATTGCACGTCTTTTTGATGACCCAGCAAGTCATCATTACGCAGCGCGCGTCAGTGCCCTTCCAAACTCAGCCGCTGCAGCTTCTTCCGAGGCCCGCATGCGGCCGAGCATCCACGTGTACACGGGCTGCCAGAACCGGCTATACGCTGAGCAATCAGCCCCAATAGCGGCGGCGCGCTTTCTTCCGCTCAATGGCTCAAACCCGCTGCCGCTGCACTCGTCGCACCTCATGACGCCAGGGCCATCGGGATCCGGCTGCGTACGGTCGCCGTCGCACTTCTTGCAGACACACGCGGACGCCATCTCGCTGAACACCGCACCAGCCAATACACCGAGCTGCTCCATGGTGTTGTTCGGCCACGTGTCGGCGCGCGCGGCATCCAGCGCTGCCTCCGTTCGGCGAAGCTCTCGCCGTTGGACGTMCGTAACCGTGCCGCCGCCCCACCCCATGCTCGCCTTGGCGATGCCGAACTCGGTCCTCGCCGTGCTGAGCGCGAACTGCTGGCGGTTGAACTCAGGCGCCACAAGCGCGATCACACCCTGCCGCAGTTGGTCCCGGCGACGTGCCGCACTCTCCGGCCACCACAGAGCCTCCAGCAGCTCCCGACCCAGTCCCTGTTGAACATAGGCTAGCGCTGCCGCAATGTCTTGGGTGGTCAGCTCAGGCGTGCCGCCCCGACCTGTGTCGAACTTGACGGTCGTTGGCCCCATCCGGCTTGAAAGTAGTTCACGTACGTTCCCCATGGCCTTGCCCCTTGTGCGCTCGTTGATGGAATTCACCGCCTTGACGACGTCCAGCGTTCGCTTACCCACCGGACACCTCGCGCTTGATGGGGGCGGCAACCCTGTGGATCTCTCCCATCCGCAGGGAGTTGCGGAGATAAGTGCACCGCGAAGCTCCGGGCGTACGGAACTCAAACACCTGGCCGTCCCGCTCCCACATGAAGTGGATACGGCCACTC
>NZ_JBFULO010000305.1:0-4775 GCF_054049855.1 Stenotrophomonas sp. P5_B8
CCCGGCAGGACCGTCATTGTTCATGAGGTTGCCGGCCAGCGGCCGGCACTACCGGCGCCCGGCCATGCGTGGCCGCGCGACGCATCGCGCCCCAACCGGTAGAGCCACGCCATGCGTGGCTGCACCAACATCCGGCACCGCGCCGCAGCCGGTAGAGCCACGCCACGCGTGGCCGCACCACCATCCCGCACCGCGCCCCAACCGGTAGAGCCACGCCATGCGTGGCTGCGCGACCATCCGACATCGCGCCGCAGCCGGTAGAGCCACGCCATGCGTGGCTGCGCGACCCGCGCGCGTCGTGCAGAACGCAGAACGCCGGGCAATGCCCGGCGCTCTGTGGTGTCCGCTTGCGGTCAATGACCGGTCAGAACGACCAGTTGAACGTGATCGACCCATTGCGGCCATCGCCGTACGCACCATACCCGTTGATCTGCGAGAAGTACTTCTTGTCCAGCAGATTGTTGAGGTTGGCCTGCACGCTGAACTCGGGCGAGATGCGGTAGCGCACGAAGGCACTCACCAGCGCGTAGCCGTCCTGCTCGATGCGGCCGTATGCCGGCACCGGGTAGTAGATGCGGTTCTGCCAGTTGGCGCCGCCGCCCACGGTGAGCGCGGTCAGCGACTGCGGGGTGTAGCTGGTGAACAGCTTGATCGTCGTCTGCGGCAGGTTGGTGTTGATGTCCGCGTCGTTGATGTCCTTGGCCACGTAGCGCGAAGCACCGAAGGTGGCATTCCAGCCCGGGGCCAGTTCGCCGTTCACTTCAAACTCAAACCCCCGGCTGACCGTGCCGCGCGCAGCGATGTAGGCAGTTTCGCCGCCCGTTCCGCCCACCACCGGTTCGCCGGTGGACTGGCCCACGTTGTCCTGCTCGATACGGAACACGGCAAGCGAGGCATTCAAGCGGTCGTCGAACCATGCACCCTTGACGCCCACTTCGTAGCTCTTGCCGTCCACCGGATCCAGGTAGCTGCCGTTGCGGTTCTTCAGCATCTGCGGCTGGAAGATCTCGGTATAGCTGGCGTAGGTGGAGTAGGTGTCGTTGAGGTCGAACACCAGGCCGGCGTACGGAGTGGTGACCTTGTGCGAGCGGTCGGCGCCTTCACCCTCGCTCTTCCAGTCGGTGTAACGCGCGCCGAGGATCAGCTTGAGCGGCTCGGCCAGCGACAGGCGGGTGGCGGCATAGCCGGCCTTCTGGGTGATGGTGCCTTCGCTCTGCAGCGGCAGGGTGGCGGCCCAGTTCGGCTCGGGGAAGTTGCCTACGCCGGCCAGGTAGTTGTCCAGCGGCGCCCAGCCCACCTGGTAGTCGCCGTAGTTGGCGAACTCGCGCTTGTTGTAGCTCAGGCCGGCCATGAACTGGTGCTCGCGGCCGAACAGCTGGAACGGGCCTTCCACGAAGCCATCCACCGCGTTGACCTTGCGCTCGGTGTTGTAGAAACCTGCCGAGGGCGTGACGCCGGCGCCGGTGCTCTTGTCCAGCAACGAGGCGCCCGAGGTCCAGTCGTTGTAGGCCGGATAGAACAGCTTGTCATCGGCCTTGGTGGTGTCATGCGTCGCGCCGAGCTTGACCTTCCAGTCGTTGCCGAAGGCATGCTCCAGCGTGGCGAACAGACGCTTGCTGGTGGTGTCCCAGTACGTCCAGCCCGGGTTGGCGCTGAAGGACTCGTCGAACGGGGTCGGGCTGCCGTCGGAGTACAGCATCGGGAAGCCACCCCATGTAGCCCCGTTGGCGCGCTTCTGCTGGTAGTCGTAGCCCACGCTCAGCTGGGTGTCCGGGGTGAGGTCGGCGTCGATCACCGCATAGCCCAGCGTCTTGTGCTGGTCGTAGCGGTCCATCTGCGATTCGGTGTCCAGGTAGCTGCCGATCACGCGCGCGCGCACCGAGCCGCTGGCGTTCAGCGGGGTGGTCACATCCA
The DNA here is from genome assembly GCF_054049855.1 of Stenotrophomonas sp. P5_B8. Classification (NCBI taxonomy): domain Bacteria; kingdom Pseudomonadati; phylum Pseudomonadota; class Gammaproteobacteria; order Lysobacterales; family Lysobacteraceae; genus Stenotrophomonas; species Stenotrophomonas sp. P5_B8. Next base: position 1,915 of record NZ_JBFULO010000305.1, read on the forward strand.
CGGTGCTGCGGGTGCGGCCCCAGCTGCCGACGTTGACCGACACGTTGCCGGTCAGCTCGGCGCTGTCGGCGTGCTTGCGGATCAGGTTGACCGAGGCCGACGGATTGCCCGCACCGCTGAGCAGGCCGGTGGCACCGCGGACCACTTCCACGCGGTCATACAGGGCCAGGTCCAGGCCGGAGTCGCCGTAGCTCCAGTTCTGCACCATCTGCGTGGGCAGGCCGTCGAACTGGTAGCTGTCGATGTAGAAGCCGCGCGCGTAGAACTCGGTGCGCTCGGTATCGGACTGGGTGCTGCTCACCCCGGTGGTGTTGGCCAGCACGTCGATGATGTCGTCGAGGTTCTGGTCCTCGATGCGCTGGTGGCTGATGATGCTCACCGACTGCGGGATCTCGCGCGGGGCCAGGTCGAAGCGGGTACCGGCGGAGGTTTTGCGCACCGAGTAGCCCTCGGCGCGTTCGCCCTTGACCACGATCTTGTCTAGGGTGGTGGCATCGGTGGTGGCGTCCTGCGCAAAGGCAGGGGCGGCGATCAGCGCACACAGCGCGGCAAACAGGGCCTGCGACAGGCGGCGTTGGGGCAGGGCGCGGGACAGCACTACGGAAGAACGGGTCATCGGCGTTTCCAGGGCGGCGGCACGCACATGGCCGATGTCCGTCGGTGGCCAGGTGCTTGGCGGTGGAGGTGGGGTCGGTGCGCGGCTCGGTACCGAACTCCGCAGCGCCTCCCTGGCGCGAACGGGATCACAGTATGTTAATGCGAATCATTGCTATCAGCAATTCGGCTGGAGGCGACGCCGCCTGAAGCTTTCAGGGTCTCCCGTACCCCTTGGTGAGGAGGGGTACGGTGAGAGGGCGGCGGATTAACATCGGCGGTCGTAGGCTGAGCATCCGCCCGCGCGCAGCAGGAGAAACGCCATGGTTGCCAAGAACACCCTCTGTCTCTGGTATGACGGCACCGCCCTGGAGGCGGCCACCTTCTATGCCCAGACCTTCCCCGACAGCGCGGTGCACGCGGTCCACCGTGCCCCGGCCGACTTCCCGTCGGGCAAGCAGGGCGACGTGCTGACCGTGGATTTCACCGTCGCCGGCATCCCCTGCATAGGCCTCAACGGTGGCCCGGCGTTCAAGCACAGCGAGGCGTTCTCCTTCCAGATCGCCACCGACGACCAGGCCGAGACCGACCGGCTGTGGAACGCCATCGTCGGCAACGGCGGTGAGGAAAGCGCCTGCGGCTGGTGCCGGGACAAGTGGGGCCTGTCCTGGCAGATCACCCCGCGCGTGCTGACCGAAGCGGTGACCAGCAAAGACCCGGCGGTGGCCAAGCGCGCGTTCGAGGCCATGATGACGATGCGCAGGATCGATGTGGCGCAGATCGAAGCGGCGGTGCGCGGCTGAGGACGCTTTGTAGTCTTACAGCGGAACGCCCAGGCCACGCTTCAACGTGCTCAACGCTACGGCGGTGCGGAAGCGCTCGATGTTGTCGTCGTTGCCGAACAGGCGCACGCTGATCGCCTCGTACTCTTCCATCGAGGCGGCCGTGAGGATCAGCAGGAAATCGGCATCGCCGGTGATGGCGTAGCACTGTTGCACGGCGGGATCTTCCTGCACGCGACGGCGGAAGGGGGCAACGCGGTGCGGCTGCTCGCTGGCCACCCGCACCTCGACCATGATGGTCAGCGGGCGGCCGAGCCGGCATTGATCGAGTACGGCGACGTTGGCGCGGATGATCCCCGCCTCCTGCAGCCGCTTGATCCGGCGCTGGACTGCCGGCGCGGACAGGTGCACCGCTTCGGCGATCTCCCGCTGCGGGGTGGTGTTGTCGCGCTGGAGGATGGCCAGGATGGCGCGGTCGAAGTCGTCGGGGCTGTAGGGGACGGCAGACATGGGCGAGTGAAACGTGCAGGAAGGCACGTGCAATTGAGCCTTTGCTTCGGCCCGGACGCAATATGCTGACGCGATGTCGACCTCCCGCTATTCCTCGCTCATCCCCGTCCTGGCCGTCCTCGGCTCGGTCACCGCCCTGTCCGTGGGCACGTCGTTCGCCAAACAGCTGTTCCCGCTGATCGGCGCACAGGGCACCAGCGCGTTGCGCGTGGGCTTCTCGGCGCTGGTACTGCTGGCGGTGTTCCGGCCGTGGCGCTGGACCACCACGCGCGCCGATGCCGGGACGATCCTCCGCTACGGCATCACCCTGGGGGTGATGAACCTGCTGTTCTACATGGCGCTGCGCACGATTCCGTTCGGCATCGCGGTGGCCATCGAATTCTGCGGGCCGCTGGCGGTGGCGATCTGGTCATCGCGCCGGCCGGTCGATTTCGTCTGGGTCGGCTGCGCGCTGGCCGGGCTGTTGCTGCTGCTGCCGTTGGGACACGGTGCGGCGCTGGATCCGGTCGGGGTGATGTTCGCGCTGGGTGCGGCAGTGTGCTGGGCGCTGTACATCATCTTCGGCAAGCGCGCCGGCCACCTGCCTGCCGGGCATACGGTGTCGCTGGGGCTGTGCGCGGCGGCGTTGGTGGTGGTGCCGGTGGGCGTTGCGCATGCGGGCATGGCGTTGCTGGACCCGAAGATCCTGCTGTTCGGGCTGGGCGTGGCGATCGTCTCCAGCGCGATTCCGATGTCGCTGGAGATGATGGCGCTCAAGCGTCTGCCGAAGGAGACCTTYGGCATCCTGATCAGCATGGAACCGGCGGTAGCCGCGCTGCTGGCGATGGGGCTGCTGGCCGAACATCTCACGCCGCTGCAGTGGGCGGCGATCGGCTGCACGGTGGTGGCGTCGGTCGGCAGTACGGTGACCGCACGGCGAGCGGCGCCGCCCCTACCAGTCACGTGATCCATGTAGTGCCGGCCGCTGGCCGGCTC
>NZ_JBFULO010000306.1:0-4763 GCF_054049855.1 Stenotrophomonas sp. P5_B8
CAGTGATGATCTTTATCCGACCAGGCTGAGGCAGGTAGCCGAGCTTACGGCGGACTTCCCACTCGGCAATCTCTATCGTTTGCACCACCTCTGGGTAGTCCTGGTTGACTATCCCTGCACCCATGCCAGCACCCCCTTCAAACAAGTCGAAGCGAACATAGCCCGGACGCGTCTCGCTCTCTGAGACCTCCGAGCTAGAGAGGCTCTCGGGCGCGTGCTGCGTATCCATCCAGCCTGCTGCAAGCCCCAGCGAGGCTTCAATCGCGCGTGCTGTCGTTCCCGACATCACACGGGGTTTGCCGGTGGTCGCGTTGCGACTGCGATTCACCCACTGGCTCACCTGCGCAGGGTTCTTGATCCCTGCCGCTTCCGCGAACTGCCTTTGGCCACCGCTGGCGGTGATCAAGCTGATGAGATTTTCCAGGCGGACTTCTTCAATTGTGCGCATCCGGCTATTGAATAGCGAATGGCTATCCAAGCCAACGAGCTTTTGGCTATTGTGTTTAGAATAGCCACAGGCTAATGTGTAGCGCATGGACCTACTCACCTACATCTCGGATATGAGTCGCCGTGTCGCTTTGGCCGAAGCCTGCAGCACGAGCCCTGAGTACCTTTGGCAAATCGCGACCCGTTGGCGGGGGAAGCRGCCCAGCCCGGAGCTTGCTGCATGCATTGAGCGAGAAACCGCGCGACTCGGGCCGGAACGCGTGGCCAAGGAACCAATGATCTTCGGGGCTGCCGTCAGTAACGCCCGCGCTGCTGTTGGGGCGCTTGTGGACAGCCGCATGAGCAAGCGCGCGCTGCGCGCTCGGCTGGGCCTGACCAGCGATGCGCATTTGGCCAAGGTTCTGAAGCTGCCCACGGTTGAGGTTGCGGCATGGCCGGAAGAGCAGGGCGTTCCTGCGCTCCCGCAGGTGTTGCAACTGCTCGGGGTGCAAGGCGACGCCCAAGTGACCGCTGCCGCACCAGAAGACACCGATTCCGATCGAATCATTTCTGTTGACGCGGCCTGAGTTGCCGCGCGCTGAAGTGCGTTTTTTCACCCATCCCTCTTGAGGCTTCCATACGGACATGTACGCAGACCCTTCGAACATTCGTGATAACCCGATCAAGGTCCGGTTCAACGACTCGGAAAAAGCTGTGATCGAGGCCTTGGCGAACTTCAACGGCCGCCAGCCAGCTGTGTTTGTGCGCGACTTGGTGCTGGCTGGCCTCGCGTCGTTGGAACAGCGTAGCTCTGATGCAGACGCTGCCTGAAGGGCCAGAAGAGTCCCGATGGAGGGCCTATGGAAATACTGCTGTCGCGCGACGAGCGAAAACGGCTTGAGCAGTACGCGGCCCACGCGGGGATGACCGTGGAGCAGGCCGCAACGGAGTTGGCACGCGCCGAATTGGGGCGGCGCTACCGACTCTCCCGAAGCAATGGCGATGTCGTCCCTTTTCAGGCCCTCAAGCGGCCCGATGAATCAACGAGGTAGTACCGATGAGCAGCCGTCTCGCGCGCTCGACCGATATCAGCACCAGCCATGAAGCCGCCGCCCGCGTGGTGTCCAGCGGGCTGCAAGCGTTTCAGCAGGATCGCGCCGCCAGCGCCGTGAAGCAGCACCCAGGCATGACCAGCATGGAGCTGGCCAAGGCCACCGGCCAAGACCGCTACATGCTGGCCCGTCGCCTCCCTGAACTGCTGGAAGACGGCCGCGCGTGGCGTGGCCCGAAGAAGCCGTGCCAGGTCAGCGGCCGCAGCGCGTGCACCTGGTGGCCGGTTGCCCCGGGCGAGAACCTGGCGCTGGTGATCTGACATGGCAGCACGAATGACCGGCATGGTGTTCGACAGGTATCCGGCGGGCGGCGGCGAAATGCTGCTCGCGCTGGCCCTGGCCGACCACGCCCATGACGATGGCACCCACATCTTCCCGTCAATCGCCAGCCTCGCGACGAAGTCGCGGCAGTCGGAGCGCTCTGTGCAGTACCAGCTCCGCAAGATGGAGCAGAGCGGATGGCTGGAACTGGTCAACGCTGGCGGCGGGCGCATGTCCGGCTACAAGTCAGGCGGGCGCCCGCGCGAGTACCGAATCAGCCCGCGTTGGATCAAGGGTGAAGAGCTGTCCACCTCGAACGACGGTGTTGCATCCGACTCAGATTCAAAGGGTGCAAATTCTGCACCCTTTGAAAAGGGTGCAACCCAGAGTCGTAAAGGGTGCAAAGCAGCGCAGAAAAGGGTGCAACCCAGCGTCGAAAAGGGTGCAACAGCTATTGCACCCGAACCAAAAGCAATCAAAAGCAATCGACAGCAACCCACACACAGCAGCGGTGTGAACGAGCCGGGCAACGGTTCGATGACCACGTCGGAGATCGACGCAGCGCTGGCCGGATTCGGCGGCCTGCCCACCGGTCTGGACCGCGAGGTGCTGGCCCGGTTCACCCGGCATCGCGGTGCCTGCCGACGTCCGCTGTCGATCCAGGCGTGGTTCCAGGTACGCAACACGCTGCTCGGCTTGGCCGCCAACGGCCACGACATGAACGAATCCCTGAGGCAGACCATGGCCGCCGGCCTGGCCCTGCCTGTGATCCCTATCGCCAACCCCGCCAACGGAGCGACTCATGCGACCCCTCACCACGGTTCTGCCGACCACGTCACCCAGCTCCGGGAGCAGTACGAACGAGATCAGTACCAGCGACAGCATGGCGCTGGTGGCCTCGCTGGCGGCGCAGGAATCCTCGACGGTGAGTTTGCCGTCGTCGGTTGATCCGGACCCGCGCGCCATGTCTGCGCTGTGGACCCTGTGGGAGCGCATGGCGGCCATGTTCCCGGCCAAGTGGGCCCGTGCGAATGGCGCAGCGCCGGTTGCGCAATCCGGGGCGCTGACGACCGCTGGTGAAGTCTGGCTGCAGTGCATCAGCGGCCTGAGCCCGAAGAAGCTGGCCGCCGGCCTGTCGGCCTGCATGCGCGACGCCCTGGAATGGCCGCCGAACCCGCCGCGCTTCCGGGCCATGTGCTTTGACGTGCCGGCGCTCGCCCAGGTGCAGCAGGAAGTGCGGCCGGGCCGCGCCCAGTGCGGCTTTACCGTGCTGGTGCGGTCGTTCCTGGATCTGCACCACTACGCCAGCGCCGAGGACGGCTACCAGCAAAGCAGGATGCTGCAGGACGCCTATGAGCGCGCCGTGCGGCATGTGGTCGACGGCAAGCCGGTCCCCGAACCCACTCTGGCGCTGCCGCCGGTGCACCCCGTCGTGAACCCGRTGCGCGACCGCGATGCCGCACGCGCAGCCATGGCGCGCGCTGCTGCGGACCTGGGGTTCGATGGGGAAGGGCTCGCCGCCTGATGCGCTCGGACAACAACGAGCTGGACATCTTCAAGCACGACCCGCGCCTGCAGGGCCCGGCGCTCAGGAAGTTGGCGAAGGCGTACCGGGCTGCTGCTGAGACAGCGCTGCGGGACGTGCAGTTCACCGACAGCGAGCGCAAGTCGCGCAACGACTACTACCTGGCCGAGGCGAAGCGCCTTGAGGCCGAAGCCCGCAAATGCCAACGACCGCCTCGCCGTCGCCGCAACCGTTCTATAGGAGCCCCATCGCCGTGATCGACTTCACCTCGTTCAGCAACCGCAGCAAGTACGCCGCCGAAATCAACGCTGGGTATTCGGCACGTTTGAACAGCGCCGCCTTGGGCACGAACCCGCACCTGGTATGGGTGGACAGCGACGACGAGCTGGAGCCCCGCAAGCTGCAGCCGCTGAGCGACAAGGGGCATGCATGGCAGCACGGCTGGTGGCTGGCGGACAAGGACCAGAAGCGAGGCGCGCGCTGATGTGGTCCAGCGCGCCGCCGCCGAACGCAGCGGAGGAAGTCCGCATCGAGATCTCCAAGGTCGGGCCGTGCATGGCATGCCTGTCGCTGGTGGTGCAGGGCTATCTGGATATTGAGCAGGTGTTCGTCGGCGGCGACTACCAGCACACCAAGTCTGGAAACATCCGGCGGGGGCACTGGTTCGGGTTCTGCCTGTGCGTGTGGCACCACCGCCGGCACCCCTTCGGGAACAACACGTTCGCGCAGATGCGCGAGAAATGGGGCCCGAGCCTGATGGATGGCTCGCGGACCTTCCACGAGACGTATGGCACCGACGACGAGCTGATCGCACAGCAGACGTTGGTCAATGAATTGAGGCAGGCAGCATGACCACCAAATCTAATCCGACCCCGGCCACTGTGCGTGCATGGCTGACCGAGAACGCGATCGACGCGCCCTGGACATCGCTGGCAATCTGCGAGGGCTGCGGCGCTGAGACGGTCGAACAACGCTCGGCTGTGCGGGATGCGGTTCGCTACTGCGTCGCCGCAGGCTTCCTGGCCCGCACCGAAACGAAGATCGGCCCCGTGTACCAGCTCACCGGCCAGGGCATGCGGCGTGTTGTGCTGACCGATGCGGAGCGGAAACAGCGCCAGCGCGAGCGGGATGCGCGCCGTAACAGGGCCCGCCGCCCGCCGCGGCCGGCGCCGGTGAAAGCCCCGAAGCGATCGCGCGCTGCACGGGTGAACATGCAGGCGGCGAATACCCCCGCGCCGGCGAAGACCAAGGCTGTGCCCCAAGGGGAGACGGTCGAGCAGTTCCTGGCGCGGGGCGGCAGGGTTCAGCGCCTGACGACGCATTGGGAGCAGTTGGAGTGCGCGGCATGAAGTTCCCGGCAAACTGCCTTGTAGTCGCGCTCGCCGCGAAAGTCGCCCACCCGTCGCGAGTGAAGATTCGGACTATGCGTAACCGGAGTG
>NZ_JBFULO010000307.1:0-4752 GCF_054049855.1 Stenotrophomonas sp. P5_B8
GTGCAGGCGAAGGACACCGGGCGGCGCCTGCGCGGTTGGCCGGTCTGGAACCTGATACTGGCCTTCGACAACCTGTCGGGCACGCCGATCCAGGACGAGATGCTGGCCGTGGACAGCAAGCCGCAGCTGCACCGCTTCGCCGTGGGCAACACCCTCGACGCACTGCTCAGCGACGATCCTGGCCGCTACCCGAACCTGCTGCTGGAGGCGGCAATGCCGGAAGTGGACCATGCGCGGGTGATTCGGCGCGGCGTGATCGGTGTGCTCCTGCTGGCGACGCTGCTGGGCTACTACGCGTGGTCGTGGAGCGACCAGAGCCAGGGGCAGGGATGGACCTTCCTCACGCCGTGGCACCCGCTGATCGTCATGCCGGCGAGCCTGTGCGTCTATCTGCTGCTGGGTTGGCTGTTTACCCGCAGGGTCGGGATTGATCGCCGTGCCGAGGCGTTGAACTACCGTGGCGTTGGCACCGAGGCACGGGTCGTGCAGGTGCGCCAGACCGGGGCGGAGGTCAATCAGCAGCCGGAGTTCGAATTCAGCCTGGCGTTCGAGGACCGCCAGGGCCGCGCGCATACCGCTACCGTGCGCAAGGTGATCAGCCTGCTGGACCTGGACCGCATCCCACGCGAGCGAGCGCGCATCCTCTATCACCCCGACGCCCCCACGCAGGTGGGCATGCCCGACCTGTGAGCCGTCGCATTCCCAAATCGGGCCGGATCAGGCACCCTATGCGCGCCGTGGCCCGGATGGCGAAACTGGTAGACGCATCGGACTTAAAATCCGCCGGAGGCAACTCCATGCCGGTTCGATTCCGGCTCCGGGCACCAACAGTGTGACGTAAACGCGGTGGTTTTTGCCGCTAGCATGGCGGTTCCCTTCCTGCCCGCGCAGCGACCGCCATGCTCACCCTCCATATCGGCAACAAGAACTACTCKTCCTGGTCGATGCGCCCGTGGGTGCTGATGACCCAGGCCGGGATCGCGTTCGACGAAGTGTTGCTGCGCTTCGACAGTTTCGATCCGGATTCGCAGTTCAAGCGCCAGGCCACGGCGCTGTCGCCCTCGGCCACGGTGCCGGTGCTGGTGGATGGCGATCTGGTGGTGTGGGACACGCTGGCGATCGCCGAGTACCTGTCCGAACGTTTCCCGGACAAGCACCTGTGGCCCCAGGCGGTGGCCGAGCGCGCACGCGCACGCAGCGTCTGCGCGCAGATGCACAGCGGCTTTGGTGCGTTACGCCAGTACTTCCCGATGAATATCGAGGCGAGCCTGCCCGAGGTCGGCGCGCGCGTGCTGCGCGAGCAACCGGCGGTGGTCGAAGACCTGCAGCGGGTGCAGTCGTTGTGGGAGGACCTGCTCGCGCGGCATGACGGTGCGCTGTTGTTCGATCGTTTCAGTATCGCCGATGCGTTCTTCGCGCCGGTGGTGATGCGTCTGACGACCTATTCGCTGCCGGTCACGCCTCGCGTACAGCGCTACCTGGACGCGGTGCTGGCGCTGGCGGGTGTGCAGCAGTGGGTGGCGGGTGCCCTGGCCGAGCAGGATTTCCGCCCGTTCGAAGAGCCCTACCGGGATGCGCCGACGCCGCGATGACGGGGCGTGCCGCCGCGGCCGGGGTGATCAGGCCGGAGCCGACGGCAGCGCAGCGCCCAGCGCCAGCAGCGCATGCGCGTACTTGTCGGCCAATCGCTGCTGCACGTCGGCCGGCAGGTAGCGCAGGCGGGCCGGGTCGCTGTTGTCGGCGATGTCGGCCAGCTTGACCTTCAACGCCAGCGGGTTGGCGCGGATGGCGGCGTAGTAGTCCTCCGCAGGGAGATCCTTGCGCCGCGTCAGGCACGCCACCGCGGCACGGATGTGCGCGGGGAACGATGCCACCTCGGCGGAGAACGCAGGGCAGTCTTCGACCACGTCGTGCAGCCAGGCCACCGCTTCGGCGTCGGCATCCCCCTGCACGCGGGCAGCCACGCGTGCGACGTGGCCGATGTAGGGCTGGCCGGCCTTGTCGATCTGGCTGGCGTGGGCGCGGCGGGCGAGGGTCTGGGCGTTGCGCAGGGTGTCGATGGGCATTCTCCTTGTGACCGGTCGCTGCATTATGCGTGCGGCGGCCAAACGCAAACTTTACGCAGCCGTGCGCGGGCCCCCGTAGGCTGCGCTCGACCCCCAACACAGGCAAGGCAACATGGCCAGCGCGGCACGGACACGGATGGCAGGCATGCTCATAGCGGCGATGGCGTGCGCAGCGGGAGTGCAGGCGCAGAGCCCGCCCCGTGGCACGCCGCCGACGGTGGTTGATCTGGCACCGGTGGTGGTGTCCGGCGTACAGCCCGGACCGGGCATGTGGAAGGTGACCGCCGGCAACGGGCATGTGCTTTGGATTCTGGGCACGGTGTCGCCGCTCCCGGCCAAGCTGGAGTGGCGTGCCGATGAGGTCCAGGCGGTGATCGCCAGCGCCGGCGAAGTGCTCGGCACCCCGGGCTGGACCGTCGATGCCGACGTCGGCTTCTTCAAGGGCCTGACCCTGTTGCCTTCGGCAATGAAGGCCGCACACGATCCGCAGGGGCGACGGCTGGAGGAGATCCTGCCGGCGCCGCTGTACGCGCGCTGGCTGCCGCTCAAACAACGCTATCTGGGCCGCGACGGCGGGGTGGAAAAGGATCGTCCGCTGGTCGCGGCGACCCGCCTGTATGCCGAAGCGTTGAAGTCGGTCGGGCTCGGCCGCGGCACGCCGGTGTCCGCCATTCTGGACAAGGCCTACAAGGCGCGCGGGTTGAAGCCGGTGGTGACCCGGGTGGTGATCAAGGTCGATGATCCGCGCCAGGCACTCAAGGAAGTGCGCGCCAGCACATTGCAGGACGTGCAGTGCTTCCAGCGCACCCTGGACGTGGTGGAACACCAGTTGCCGCTGCTGGTGGAACGCGCCAATGCGTGGTCGGTGGGCGACACAGAGACGCTGCAGCGGCTGGCGGTGCAGAGCCAGTACGACGCCTGCGTCGGCGCGGTCGCCGACAGCGAGTTCGGCCGGCGCCGTGGGCTGCTGGGCGTGGAGCAGCAGGCGGCCGACAAGTGGCTGCAGGTGGCGCGCGCGGCACTGGCTCGCAACGCGACGACCTTCGCGGTCGTCCCGGTGCATACGCTGGTGCAGCCGGGCGGCTACCTGGCCCGTCTGGAGCAGGACGGCCTCCAGGTGGAAGCGCCCTGAGCCTGCGGCATCTGTACGCAGGTCAGCGTGTGCTGGCGCGCACAGTTCTCATCGACCTGGGTGTACAGCTTCGTGGCATAGTCTGGGTAGTCAACAGGGGGCTACACGAGCATGCCATTGCGTGCGATCGCCTATACCAGCGTCGCCTTTGAAGGGATCCAGGCATCGGATATCGATCGGATCCTGATGGCGGCATCCAGTTTCAACAAGGTGGCCGGCGTCACCGGGGTGCTGATGTTCGATGGCACCCGTTTCCTGCAGTACTTCGAGGGACCCGAAGACGGCGTCGATTCGGTCTACCAGCGGGTGGCCAATGCGCGAAGTCATCTGCACCTGCGCGAACTGGCGCGCGGAACCGTGGCCACCCGGCATTTCCCGCGCTGGACGATGACCTCCGCGGCGATCGAACCGGCTGTGCTCACCGGCATGATCGAACGGCCCTGGGAAGGCTTCAATGTGGCCCCGGGTTTCGACGGGCACGGCCCGGTCGGCTTTGCACGGCTGCTTGAATTGTGGACCGGCGTGTCGGGTGAGCTGGAGCCGGCGGCGGTGATGCTGGGCTCGTAACGGAACGGTTCTTTACTCGTAACACGATTCTCACGAGTGGTTGCCTATTATCTTCCTACCAGCTGTGACCGGTCCTGCGGAAATTCCGTCAGGCTGTTCTGAAAGGGTAGTAACCGCAGCTGGACCACTTGTTGGCCGTCGTCCGTACTCTCCGCGGACGGCGGCTTTGTTCTTTGTGGCGGCGGTGCTCCCGCGTTAGGCTTGTACTACTCGTTCCCTGGCGCAGCCCCCTCCATGAGTTCTTCCTGCTTCCTGCGTTGCGCTTTCCGTGCCGATCCCGCGCGGAGGCGGGGCTGATGGCCGCCGCTGTCGGCGCTGCCGTGCAGGCGCGGATCGCGGTGATCGGGCTGGGCTACGTCGGCCTGCCGCTGACCGTTGCCTTCGGGTGCCGCCAGCCCACAGTGGGCTACGACATCGATCGTGCGCGCGTACAGGAACTGCAGCGCGGCCACGACCACACCCTGGAGATGGAGCCGCACGAACTGGCGGCGGCGGTGCAGGCGCGTTACAGCCACGACCCGGCCGAGCTGGTCGATTGCAACGTCTATATCGTGACCGTGCCGACCCCCATCGACGCCTTCGAGCAGCCGGACCTTGCACCGCTGCGCAGCGCCTCCACGCTGATTGCCAACGTGCTCAAGCCGGGCGATCTGGTCATCTACGAATCCACCGTGTACCCGGGCACCACCGAAGAAGTGTGCGTGCCGCTGCTGGAAGCCGGTTCTGGCCTGCGCTTCAACGAGGATTTCTACTGCGGCTACAGCCCGGAGCGGATCAACCCGGGGGATCGCCAGCGGCGCCTGGCGGACATCCGCAAGATCACCTCCGGGTCGACCGTCGAGGTCGCCGCGGTGGTCGATGCGCTTTACGCCGGGATCATCACCGCCGGCACCTGGCCGGCACCGTCGATCCGCGTGGCCGAAGCGGCCAAGGTGATCGAAAACATCCAGCGCGACGTCAACATCGCGCTGGTCAACGAGCTGGCGT
>NZ_JBFULO010000308.1:0-4741 GCF_054049855.1 Stenotrophomonas sp. P5_B8
GTGCTGGACCTGCGCGACGGCACCCCCGAACCCACCCCGGCCCTGGCCGCACGGCTGGCCGACCGCCACACCGGCGTCGGCTGCGACCAGATCCTCACCATCGAAGCCCCGCGCGCGGAAGGCTCGGTGGCGTCCTACCGGATCTGGAATGCCGATGGCTCCCAGTCCGAGCAGTGCGGCAACGGCGCGCGCTGCGTGGCGGCTTGGCTGGTGCGCGACGGCGCGGCCGGCGGCGACCATTTCACCATCGACAGCCCGCTGGCCACCCACAGCATTGAACGCCTGACCGATGACCAGTACGCGGTGGCCATGGGCGTGCCGCGCTTTGAACCCCAGCAGATCCCACTGCTCGGTTTCGCCCGCGCCCGCGACGAATACCTGCTGCCGCTGCAGGGCGACACGGTGCGCTTCGGCGCCGTGTCGATGGGCAATCCGCACGCGGTGATCGAGGTCGGTCTGGTCGACGCGGCGCCGGTCGAACGGCTCGGCCCGCTGCTGCAGCAGCACGCTACCTTCCCGCAGTCGGTCAACGTCGGCTTCGTGCAAGTGCTCGATCCCACCCATGCACGCCTGCGCGTGTACGAACGCGGCGTCGGCGAAACGCTGGCCTGTGGCAGCGGCGCCTGCGCCGCGGCGGTGGTGATGATGCAGCGCGGTCGCCTGGAGCGTGATGCCACCTTGTCGCTGCCGGGCGGTACGCTGCGCCTGCGCTGGCCGGCCGACGACGCCCAGGTGGTGATGTCCGGCCCGGCAGCCTTCGTCTTTGAAGGGGAGTGGAACGCATGAACGAGACCGTCGAAAAGATCGGTGCGCATGAAATCGCCGCATGGCTGCGTCGGCATCCGGCGTTTCTCAAGCAGTTCCCCGACCTGGCCCTGACCTTGGTGGTGCCGCGCGATGACGGTCCTACCGCGTCGCTGGCCAGCTACCAGTTGGAAGTGCTGCGCGACAAGAACCGCGAACTGTCGCGGCGGCTGGCCGAGCTGGCCGGCAACGCACAGGTCAACGAACGCCTGGCCGTGCGCACCCACCAGCTGACCCTGGCGCTGATGAAGCAGACCACGGCCGCCGACACGCTGCGCGCGATGGCCGCGTCGCTGGAAGAGGATTTCGCCGGCGATCTGGTCCGGCTGGTGATGCTGCACCCGGTGGAGGGGCTGGAGCAGGCACCGTGGTTGCAGGTGGTCGCCGAGGACAGTGCCGCGCTCGGCGCGTTCCGCGATTGCCTCAAGGACGGCGAGCCGATCTGCGGCCGCCTGCAGCATGAAAAGAGTACGTTGCTGTACCAGGAGCGCGTCGAGGAAGTGCAGTCCAGCGCATTGCTGCCGCTGCCGGGCGTTGGCCTGATCGCGGTCGGCAGCCGCGATGCCAATCGGTTTTATCCCGGCATGGGCACGCTGTTCCTGCGCATGATGGGCGAGTCGCTGGGCGTGGCGTTGAAGCGCTTCGCGCAGGCCTGAGTCCGTACGCCCTCCCGATGCCATGAGCGCTGCCGCCGAGTTCCTTGGCTACCTGGAGGTCGAGCGGCGCATGTCGGCGCACACGCTGGATGCCTACCGCCGCGACCTAGAGGCGCTGGAGTCGTGGTCGCAGAAGCAGGGCGCGGTGATCGAAGCGCTGGATGGCGAGCAGTTGCGCCAGTTCATCGCCGCCGAGCATCGTCGCGGGCTGGCGCCGAAATCGTTGCAGCGCCGCCTGTCGGGCTGTCGCAGTTTCTATGCGTGGCTGCTCAAGCACCGTCGCATCACGGTCAGCCCCGCCGCCGGATTGAAGGCGCCCAAGGCACCACGCAAGCTGCCGCAGGTGCTGGACGCTGATGAAGCGGTGCAGCTGGTCGAACTGCCCACCGATACGCCCCTGGGCCTGCGCGATCGCGCGCTGCTGGAGCTGTTCTATTCCTCCGGCCTACGCCTGAGCGAACTGTGCGCGCTGATCTGGCGCGATCTGGATTTCGCCACCGGGCTGGTCAACGTGCTGGGCAAGGGCAACCGCCAGCGTCGCGTGCCGTTCGGTTCGCATGCGCGCACCGCCCTGGAGGGCTGGCGTGGCGAGAGCGGCGGTGGCGAGGCACAGCCGGTGTTTCCCGGCCGCAAGGGCGGTCCGATCACCCAGCGCGCCATCCAGATCCGCATCCGTGGGCTGGCCCAACGGCAGGGTCTGTTCAAGCACGTGCACCCGCATATGCTGCGGCACAGTTTCGCCAGCCACATCCTGGAATCCTCCGGCGACCTGCGCGGGGTGCAGGAGCTGCTCGGCCATGCCGATATCGCCACCACGCAGATCTACACCCACCTGGATTTCCAGCACCTGGCCAAGGTCTACGATGCGGCCCATCCGCGCGCCAAGCGGCGCAAGAGCGGCAACGAAAGCTGAATCGATCCGCTGCGTCACCCGGCCGCAGGGCAGGGTGGGTTGAAGCCTCCGGCAACGACCCCACCTCAGTCCTTGTCACCCCGGAGGCTCCATGGACCCCAGTCAGAACCCCAACGTATTTCATGCCACCACCATCATTTCGGTGCGCCGCAACGGGCATGTCGCCGTCGCCGGCGACGGCCAGGTCACGCTCGGCCACACGGTGATGAAGGGCAATGCCCGCAAGGTGCGCCGGCTGGGTCGCGAGGGCCAGGTACTGGCCGGTTTCGCCGGTGCCGCGGCCGATGCGTTCACCCTGTTCGAACTGTTCGAGGCCAAGCTGGAAAAGCACGGCCAGCTGCAGCGTGCGGCGGTGGAGCTGGCCAAGGATTGGCGCACCGAGCGCCGCCTGGGCAAGCTCGAAGCGCTGCTCGCGGTGGCCGACAAGGACACCTCGCTGATCATCAGCGGCACCGGTGATGTGATCGAGCCGGAGGACGGCATCATCGCCATCGGTTCCGGCGGTTCCTACGCCCTGTCGGCCGCACGCGCGCTGATGGCGCACACCGAACTGGACGCCCGCACGATCGCCACCGAGTCGATCAACATCGCCGGCGACATCTGCATCTACACCAATCGCAACGTGGTGGTTGAAGAGCTTTGACGGGTACCGTCAGCGCATTCGCGCTGCCGCCCCACGCGTTGCTGCGCAACATGCCCCGCCGCTTCGCGGCAGCCCCCTGACTCAGGGGGCTCTGCACCCGCTACATGGCGTAGTGCCGGCCGCTGGCCGGCAACCCCGACACACCACATTCATTCGTGAGCACACCCATGCCGCACAAGATTGAAGTCTCCTCCGCCACCATGACCCCGCGCGAGATCGTGCAGGAGCTGGACCGGCACATCGTCGGCCAGCACGACGCCAAGCGTGCGGTCGCCATCGCGTTGCGCAACCGCTGGCGGCGCATGCAGCTGCCGGCCGAGCTGCGCAATGAAGTGATGCCCAAGAACATCCTGATGATCGGCCCGACCGGCGTGGGCAAGACCGAGATCGCCCGTCGCCTGGCCACGCTGGCCAACGCGCCGTTCGTCAAGGTCGAAGCTACCCGCTTCACCGAAGTGGGCTACGTCGGCAAGGACGTGGAGCAGATCATCCGCGACCTGGCCGACACGGCCGTCAAGCTGTACCGCGAGCAGGCCAAGGTGCGCGTGCGCACCCAGGCCGAAGAGCGTGCCGAAGACCGCATTCTGGATGCGCTGCTGCCGCGTCGCAGCGCCGGAATCGGCTTCGATGCCGAGGCCGCGCGCAACGAGCCGTCGGCGCAGGACAATGAAACCCGCATCAAGTTCCGCCGGATGCTGCGCAATAGCGAGCTGGACGAGCGCGAGATCGAACTGGAAGTCTCGGCCAACGTCAGCATGGACATCATGACCCCGCCTGGCATGGAGGAAATGGGCCAGCAGCTGCGCCAGATGTTCTCGAGCATGGGTGGGGCGAAGGCGCAGAAGCGCACGCTGTCGATCAAGGCGGCGCGTCCGCTGCTGGTCGAGGAAGAGGCCGGCAAGCTGGTCAACGAGGACGATATCCGCAGCGCGGCGATCGAGGCCTGCGAGCAGCACGGCATCGTGTTCATCGACGAGATCGACAAGGTGGCCAAGCGCGGCGACAACGTTGGCGGTGGCGATGTGTCGCGCGAGGGCGTGCAGCGCGATCTGCTGCCGCTGGTGGAAGGCTCCAACGTGTCCACCAAGTACGGCACGATCAAGACCGACCACATTCTGTTCATCGCCTCCGGCGCGTTCCATCTGGCCAAGCCGAGCGATCTGATTCCGGAGCTGCAGGGGCGTTTCCCGATCCGGGTGGAGCTGGGCGCGCTGAGCAAGCAGGACTTCGTGCGCATCCTGACCGAGCCGAAGGCAGCGCTGACCAAGCAGTACGAGGCGTTGCTGCAGACCGAGGGTGTGTCGATGACATTCACCGTGGATGCGGTGGACCGTCTGGCCGAGATCGCGTTCCAGGTCAACGAGCGCCAGGAGAATATCGGTGCCCGTCGTCTGCACACGGTGCTGGAGCGTCTGCTGGATACGCTGAGTTACGAGGCCCCCGACCGCGACGGCGAGACCATCAGCATCGATCAGGCTTACGTGGACGCGCATCTGGGCGAGCTGGTGCAGGATCCGGATTTGAGTCGTTACATCCTGTAACGGCTTGGGATGATCGAGCGATACAAATGCGGCGGCGCGAAAGCGTCGCCGTTTTTTTTGTGTTTTTTGCGGGTGTCTACGGGTGGGGTGAAGGGCGACCGCAACTGCGAGCGAGAGCAGGTTGCCGCTTGCGGCGTGGCTGGGCGGGGGTGTGTGAGTTCGCGGGACACGCCGTGAATCCATC
>NZ_JBFULO010000309.1:0-4724 GCF_054049855.1 Stenotrophomonas sp. P5_B8
ACCTGTATGACCAGCGTTCGCAGGTGCTGTCGCTGGAAGGCATCCGCCAGCTCGGCGCGCGCTGGGAACTGGCCGGCAAGCTGGCCTCGCGCTGGGGCGACTACCGCACCGGTCGCGGCGAGGGCGCCTGGCTGGACAGCCGCGCCGACTTCGCCGCCCTGCAGCTGCGCTATCGCCTGTTCGAGAAGTGGGAAGGGTTGGCCGAACACCGCTGGTTGAAGGTGCGCGACGGTGGCGTGCGCAAGGGCTGGCTGGTGGGGCTGGATCGACGGGTAGGGGAGAACTTCAAGGTCGGAGTGGGCTACAACTTCACCGAGTTCAGCGATGACATGACCGAGCTGCGGTATGACCAGAAGGGGTTCTTCTTGAATATGGCGGGGTATTACTAGGCGTCGGTGGGCTGTCGGTAGAGCCGGGCCATGCCCGGCTGGGCCRCCGAMYCACCATGCCTCGGTCAATCACGTTGGCGTGGATCCCGGCCATGCCGGGCTGGGCTTCTGACCCACCTGGCGTTGGCYGGCTTGCCATGCATGTGGCTTCGGCATTGTCTGGCCTGCCACGYATCCATCTTCGGCATTGMCTGGCCTGCCACGCATGGCGTGGCACTACCGGAGATGGCGGCTTCGGCGGTCGGYTTCGGTTTGCTGTCGGTAGAGCCGGGCCATGCCCGGCTGGGGCCACCGACCCATCGTCCCCGTTCGGCCACGTCGTGGGTAGAGCCGGGCCATGCCCGGCTGGGGCCACCGACCCATCGTCCCCGTTCGGCCACGTCGTGGGTAGAGCCGGGCCATGCCCGGCTGGGGCCACCGACCATGACTGCATCGCCTCGGGCCTTCGGAGGCGGCGTGCCTGAACATCGGGCAACCTTTTCCGGCTGAATGGGTGACGGCGGCGAGCCCGTTCAGCCAGAAAACACGCTCCATCGTCTCATTAAACAGATCAAACTATTGATTTAAAAGGATTGTTTTCCCAATCCACCCCCTCTCGCCACTGTCATCATTTCGCGGTACGTTAGACGAGTGATCAGTGCCAGCGTCCCATGAACAGAACGCTGGAACTTCTTTCCCCTTTAGCAGTCCAAATGCCGGACTGCTAAGATGAGTGCTATGAGCCAGAACACCTCTACTGCCCTTGTGGCAAACAATCTCCCGATTCCCAGTGCGCTCGGTTCGCTGGACGCCTACATCGGTGCCGTGCACCAGATCCCGGTGCTGTCGGTCGATGACGAGCAGGATCTGGCCCGTCGCTTCCGCGACGAGCTGGATCTGGACGCCGCGCGCGAACTGGTCCATTCCCACCTGCGCTTCGTGGTGCACGTGGCCCGTGGCTACAACGGCTACGGCCTTGCGCTGGGCGACCTCATCCAGGAAGGCAACATCGGCCTGATGAAGGCCGTGAAGCGTTTCGACCCGGACATGGGCGTGCGCCTGGTGTCGTTCGCGGTGCACTGGATCCGTGCGGAAATGCACGAGTTCATCCTCAAGAACTGGCGCATCGTCAAGGTCGCCACCACCAAGGCGCAGCGCAAGCTGTTCTTCAACCTGCGCAAGTCCAAGACCCGCCTGGGCTGGATGAACGCGGCCGAAGTGCGCGCGGTGGCCAAGGACCTGAACGTCTCCGAGCGCGAAGTGCTGGAAATGGAATCGCGCCTGTCCGGTCGCGATATCGGTTTCGACGCGCCCAGCGATGAAGACAACGAAAACGCGCCGCCGTCGCCGGCCGCCTACCTGGTGGCCGACGCGGAAGACCCGTCGATGGCCTACGAGCGCGCCGACAGCGAAGACAACAAGCYGCAGCTGCTGCGCGAAGGCATGGCCGAACTGGATGCGCGCTCGCGCGACATCATCCGCCGTCGCTGGCTGGACGCGGACAGCAAGGTGACGCTGCAGGAGCTGGCCGACGAGTACGGCGTGTCGGCCGAACGCATCCGCCAGGTTGAAGCGAACGCGCTGAAGAAGATGAAGGCGCTGTTTACCGCTTGAGCGAGTGAGTCGTTGACTAACGTTAAATAATTTCAGCAACGTGATAATACGTGTCACGTTCGCTGATGTGATTCACGATCCGATGCCAGTTCTATGGCATCGGATTTTTTTTGCTTAGCCGAATTCGAAGCAGCCTTCTAACGATAGAGAAACCCGACTGACTGCTCCGGCATTCCAATCGTCTTGGTACTCGTGGCCGCGTGACGGGAATGCCTTGCAGACCTGCTTGTTGCGAGCTACGCGCCTGTCATCTTTGTGATATGAAATCGGAGCCTCAGGCGGAGGCTCTTTCAGGGAATGGAAAGGATGGCAGGATTTAACAATGGCGGCGACGACTTCGTCTTTGCGAGCCATGGGAAAAATAAGGTTCTTCACCCAACTCCGGGGAAGGCCGCCCGGATCTTCAGGAAGAAGTACGCGTCGTCTCGGTATCCGTAGGCGACGCGCTTGATGACCTTGATCTTGTTATTGATGCCTTCCACCAGGTTCGTCCCGAGAGGCCACCGGCAGTGGGCCAGGATGCCCGGCAGATAAGGCTGCAGACGGCGGACAAAGATGCGCAGCGGCTCCAGCCCGCTTCGCAGGGCGCGATGCTTCCATGACCGCCAGGCCTTCTCCGCCCAGCTCTGGCTTCGGTAGCGCCACAGCTGCTTCAGGTCGTCTTTGAGCAGATARGTGGTCAGCAGGGCTTTGTTGGCKGCCAGCAGCTCCTCGAGTTGGACGCGCTGCTCGGCCGGGACGTTKTGCCGATTGCGCAGCAGGAGCCAGCGCGAGGTCTTCACCACCCGTCGCGCGGGCTTGTCGGTGCGCAGACGATTGGCCTCGTCCACCCGCACCCGATCAATGACTTCGCGCCCGTACTTGGCCACCACGTGGAAGAGATCGTAGACCACTTCAGCATTGGGGCACTGGGCTTTGACCTCCACATCAAAGGCCGAATTCATGTCCATTGCTACGGCTTGGATGCGTTCGCAACCGACCCTGCCGAGTAGCTCAAAGAAGGGACGGATGTCAGCGCGGCTGCGTCCTCGGCCGACCCAGAGCACGCGCTTGCGCGATGGCTCGACSACCACGGTGGCGTAGCGATGCCCCTTCTGGATCGCAAACTCGTCCATCGCGATCACGCGTAYGTCCGATAGGTCCACTGGGCCCAGCGTCTGCATCAGATGCCKGAAATCAAGCGCCTTGACCGTCTTCCAGTCCAGACCATGCCACTTTGCGGTGGCATGGATCGAGGTGGTGGCGCACATGCGTGCCACGCTCTGCGCAAGCCGTTGCGTTACYCGGGCATGCCGCTCCAGCCAATCCAAGTGCTCCAATTTTGGCCCACAGCGAGGGCAGGCCAGCCGCTGCCGCTGGACTTCCAGCTCCACCGGCTGGTCGAACACGGGCAAGTCACGGATGCGCCGGAGCGTCTGGTCGTGGATGGCCACGACCCACTTGCCGCAGCCACTGCAGCGGCGTCGGCGGCGTGAATCAGGCAACAGCGAAAGCACCAGCCACGTGGCTCCGCCACGTGACTCGCGGCGCCATCCATCCAGGCGATACCCGCCCAGCCTCCCAGCAACGGCATACAATCCAGCTTGGCCACGGCCGGCCTCGGTTTGTAGTCTCGACAACCACAATCTAGCTGGCCGGCCGTGCGCCTTCTCCCCTCAGATGGGAGAAGAACCTAAAATTTCCCGTGCACTAAACGTTCTGGCTCCACATAGGGCTTTGACCTTGGCCGGCATCAGTGGGGGTTATGGCGGTGCCATTGATGGCTGGAGGCAGCATGTCGAAGGCGCCACGCCGAACTTCGGTCCAGGCTTGTCGATGATCAAGAAGGGCGGTGATGGCAATACCACGTATTCCAATCTGACCGAAGGCAACATCGTTATCGGTGGCAAGCAGACCACAGCCGTCGAGCTGGGCTTGAACACGGATGCCGCTGCCGCGCATCGCTAGATCGATGCGCTGCCCAATGCCGAGAAGCTGCTGGCGGACGGCAGGCGATGGCGGCGGCAATGGGCACTGTGACGGCCACCAGCAATCAGATCGCAAACGATATCGGTGGCTAGGCGATGCGCAACCTGGAGAACGACTGTGTTTCGAAGTCGAGCGACGAGGAGGAGGCACGGTTCAGGGTTCAGAGTGCACAGGATAAAGAGTCGGAGCTGAAGACTCAGCGCGGTAGCGACTCAAAGCCGCCGAAGACCAGATGAAGAACTGGAGCATCGGCTGCGCCAACTACCGTGCGCTGGAAGCGGTGCGAAGGCTCCTTGAAAGCCGAGGTCGCATGCTTCGATGCCGCATGGTTGACTGGGGCGTATTCCGATTCAATTTTCTCCCCGGATGTCAGAGGAAGGCCTCGGTCGGAAAACTCTGGGGTTTGTCTGGGCGAAGAGGGTGGAGTGGAAATCTGGAAGTGGGTCCGCAAGCGCGGCGGTGGCAGTCGGAAATATCCGAAGGATTTGGCAAGTACTCTACTCAGTAATTCCAGAGTCGGTCTGGCAGTTTCAGACTTCTACAAGAATCCGATGACCGGTTAGGTGTTCTATGGCTTCGATTACAAGGTCGTATTTAATAATATATCTGGAGCGGACGGGATTTCATGAAGGTAAAATGCATAGCCATCTCGGATGACGGGTCGGCGGAATTGTCGCCTTGGTTGACGCTGGGGGAGGTATTCCATGTCCTGAGTGTTGAGTCTGGATTGAACGGCGAGGTGTGGTTTCGAATTCTAGCCAACGAGCAGAGTGT